>CAMCES010000033.1 GCA_945873925.1 Bordetella parapertussis | reverse complement strand
GGTCATCCAAGGCGGAACATGCTGCCAAAGAGCCTGCCAGCACAAGTGTCCAGCCGCGGGCCAGAGAGAGTCGCATTTGATTCATGATCGGGGTCAAGCAGGCTATGATGAATCCATTGTAACGACGGGTTTTCAACTGGCCCTTGGGTGTGAAAGGCCACTATGCAGTCCATTGGTGATTTGAAAAATACGGGCCTCAAGGCCACCGTCCCTCGCTTGACGATCTTGGAGTTGTTCCAAAAAAGTCAGCAGCGCCACATGAGCGCCGAGGATGTTTACCGACTGGTGTTGCAAGAGCGTGTGGACATCGGGTTGGCCACGATTTACCGGGTTCTCATGCAGTTCGAGCAAGCTGGCTTGCTGACGCGCAGCCAGTTTGAAAGCGGCAAAGCGGTGTATGAACTCAATGAAGGGCAGCACCATGACCATTTGGTGTGCCTGGATTGCGGCCGGGTCGAAGAATTTTTTGACGCAGAGATCGAACAACGCCAGCACGATATCGCGCTGGCCAAAGGTTTTGCGATTGCCGACCATGCCCTGAGCCTGTATGGACACTGCACCCGCAAGCCCTGCCCCTTCAAAGAAGCCGGCTGAACCCACTCAGTTGTCAGTGGGCTGGTTGTTCATCGCTTGTCGATGACGCTCCACGAATTTTTCATAGGTATTGATACCACGCAATTGCAAAATCGTGTTGCGCACCGCGGCTTCCACCAACACCGCGATGTTGCGTCCAGCCACCACCTGAATCACCACTTTGCGCACCCCAATGCCCAATACATCCTGCATCAAGGGTTCATGGGGCAGTCGCTCGTACTCGCGCTCCAGGGTTTCTTTGCGCACCAAATGCACGATCAATTTCAGCCGCATTTTGCGGCGGACCGCGGTTTCGCCAAAGATGGCTTGGATGTCAAGCAAACCAATGCCGCGCACTTCCAACAGGTTTTGAAGCAGGGCCGGGCAACGTGCTTCAATGGTGGTTTGGTTGATACGGTAGAGGTCCACCGCGTCATCTGCCACCAAGCCGTGTCCACGGGAAATCAATTCCAGGCCCAGCTCACTTTTGCCCAAGCCGGATTCGCCAGTGATCAGCACGCCCATGCCCAAGATGTCAAGGAACACGCCATGAAGGGTAAGCCGATCGGCAAAGTGCTTGGATAAATAGGCCCGCAAAACATCAATCACGAACGCCGCCGAGTCTTGCGTCATGAACAACGGGATTTGCGCTTTCTCGCACAATTTCAGCAAGGACGGCGGCGGCGTTTGACCATCGGCCACCACCAGCACCGGCGGCTCCAAGGTGACGATTCGATCGACACGCCTTTCGGTGACCGCGGTCTCACAGTCCTGCAAATAAGCGATTTCGCGCTCACCAAGCACTTGTAAACGGTAGGGGTGGATGTAATTGAGGTAGCCGACCAAATCTGCGCCAGAGCGGGCCATGCGCACCGCGACTTCGTCGAAATGGCGCTCGGAAGCACCTTGGCCTGCCGCCCATTGCAAACCCAGCTTTTCTCTGAAGTCCTCGAACAAAACAACTGCGCTGATGGCGGTGGGTTTCAAATCGAAACTGTCAGGCAGTCTGGATGGATTGCCAGTTGCTGATCAGGCCATGTAATTCAAGGGCGTCGTCACATGCTTTGAGTTTGTCGCGCAACTGCAGGTCACTCAACATCTCAGCGATTTCAGACAAGATTTCCAGGTGTTTTTGGGTTGAGGCCTCGGGAACCAGCAAGAAGATCATCAGGCTGACCGGTTTTTCATCGGGAGAGTCAAAGCCAATCGGTTCGCGCAAGCGAAATACCGCTGCCAAGGGCAGCTTCATGCCTTTGATGCGTCCATGGGGAATGGCCACGCCATAACCCAAACCGGTGGAGCCCAAACGCTCGCGTGCGAACAAGCTATCGGCCACCATCGCACGGTTCAAGCCGTGCAGGTTTTCAAACAGCAAACCGGCCTCTTCAAAAGCACGTTTTTTGCTGGTGGCGTCGACTTGCACAAGGGCTTGCGCAGTGGGCAGGATGGCAGCGAGTCTGTTCATGATTGGGGGCTGATTATGCACCTGAGATGCAGTGTCAAGCTAGGGTTTATATTTAACTATAAAGAACTATAGATAAAAACAAAGACCGCCTGACTGGCAGGCGGTTTGGTTGGTGCTCATGGTCAATGGGGTAATTCGCGCTTGGGACTCACATGGTGGTGGTCTTGCAGACGGCTTTTGTGCCGCACCACCTGGCGATCGAGGATGTCCACCAGTTCATCGACTGCCGCATAAAGGTCTTCGTTTGCGCATTCGGCAAACAGATCGCTGCCTTTGACATGGATATTGCATTCAGCCCGCTGTCGCCCCTCCTTTTCCTTTTGTTTCTCCACCGACAACAGAACCCGTACATCGACCACTTGGTCGAAATGTCGCGTGATGCGGTCAAGTTTTTGGGTGACATAGCCACGCAAGGCTGGCGTGACTTCGAGGTGGTGACCGCTGATCGTTAAATTCATACGAACCCTCCAAAGATACACCTGTGCCCTGACCCAGGCCACACGCCTGAAACAAGACAGGTCGTTCAACTATGCACCGAGTTGCTAAAAAAAGCAAACACAGAGAAAACGCAGGGACTCTCAAAGCCAAGCCCAAGACATGTTGCGGTGCCATAATTCAAAGTCTCGCATCAGATGGAGTCGCCCTTGGAAACCTACCCTAGTCGGTAGCTTTCGATTCACTCCGGCATCCAGCCGTGCCGAGTCGAAAGCGCACCTCAACCTTTTTGACCCGCTCACTTCAGCACTGAGATTGCCATGCTCAACATTTTTTCGCTGGCCAATGGCCGCTTGTTTCAAGAAGAGATTTCTTCCCAAGAAGAGCTCTCCCAATTCCAACCGATCTGGGTAGACTTGGAGTCGCCCACACAGGATGAAAAGCGTTGGATCAGCCAGCACTTTGGTGTGCTGATTCCTGAAGATGCGATGGACGAGGACATCGAGGAGTCTGCGCGTTTTTACGAGGAAGACAACGGCGAACTGCACATCCGCTCTGACTTTTTGATCGCCGACGCTGACGACCCTCGTGCGGTGCGCGTGGCCTTCATCTTGAACCAGCACAACGATGCGCTCAAAAGCCACGGGGTCCTGTTCTCCATCCACGATGAAGACCTGCCGGTGTTTCGTTTGTTGCGACTGCGTGCTCGCCGCGCCCCCGGCTTGATCAAGGACGCCAAAGACGTGCTGTTGGAGCTCTTTTCAGCCGATGCCGAGTACTCTGCCGACACTTTGGAGGGCGTCTATGATGAACTCGAAAAAGTCAGCAAGATGGTGTTGTCAGGCGAGGTGACCGATGCTTTGGCCGGTGAGGTGCTGGGGGAGATTGCCCGACAAGAGGATTTGAATGGCCGCATCCGGCGCAACATGATGGACACCCGCCGCGCCTTGAGTTTTGCCATGCGACTGCGCATGCTCGATACCGAGCAATTTGAGGATGCACGGCAAATTTTGCGTGACATCGATTCGCTCGACAGCCACACTGCTTTCTTGTTTGACAAGATCAACTTCTTGATGGATGCCACCGTTGGCTTCATCAACATCAACCAAAACAAAATCATCAAAATCTTCTCAGTGGCCAGTGTGGCATTGCTGCCGCCCACCTTGATCGCCAGCGTTTACGGCATGAATTTTCTGTTCATGCCCGAGCTGCAGTGGCGATATGGCTATGGCTTTGCCGTCGCCTTGATGGTCGCCAGCGCGGTCGTCCCCATGTGGTATTTCCGCAAGCGCGGTTGGCTCAAATAAACCCTCAGCGCTGGCCCAGCCAGGTGCCGATCAACGCCAGGCTGTAGCGCCCAGCGACCTCGTGAATGAAACGCGCGAAATCATGGGTGGCGCTGTCATCTGCCCGGTCTGACACCGTGCGCACCGCGGCAAAAGGCACACCGTAATCAAAACACACCTGTGCCACCGCAGCACCTTCCATCTCCACCGCCAAGGCCTTGGGCAAGCGCTGCTGCAAAGCCTTGCTCTCGCCCGAGGTAGAGACGAATCGGTCGCCACTGACCACCAGGCCGGCATGCACTTTGGGCGACTGCACATGCAGCTCGTGCAGCACCTCCAGGTCCAGCCATTGACCGGGGTTTTTCAATATGTCTTGCGCCGCTTTGGTCAGGCCTTGCGTCAAGCGCACATCGGTGGGGAAATGGGCGCGACCATACAAAGGCACTTCCATGGGCGGGAACAGGGGTGACGCGTCCATGTCGTGTTGAAGGAACTCGGTGGCCACCACCATGTCCCCCACGTTCACCCCAGGGGCCAAACCGCCCGCCACGCCAGTGAAGATCACCTCGGTGACATCAAAGCGTTCAATCAAGGCGGTGGCCGTGGTGGCGGCCGCCACTTTGCCAATGTGCGAGAGGGCCAACACCACCGGGTGGCCATGCCAGCTACCGGTGGTGACTTGGCGCGAGCCTAACTTGGCGGTGTGCAGGCCTTGCAAAGCCTGCTTGAGGCCTGCCAATTCCTCTTGCATGGCGCCCATGATGGCCACTGGCTTCATGGGTGAGCCCCAGGCTGGCCTGTCAACTCACTCCACCGCTTTCACCATGTCTTCGACGACCTTTTTCGCGTCGCCAAACACCATCATGGTTTTGTCCATGTAGAACAGTTCGTTGTCCAAGCCAGCGTAGCCCGCGGCCATCGAGCGTTTGTTGACGATGATGGTCTTGGCCTTGTAGGCCTCCAAAATCGGCATGCCATAAATGGCTGAGCCTTTGATCATGGCGGCCGGGTTAACCACGTCGTTGGCACCCAAGATGATGGCCACATCGACTTGGCCGAATTCGCCATTGATGTCCTCCATCTCAAACACTTGGTCGTAAGGCACCTCGGCCTCGGCCAAGAGCACGTTCATGTGGCCGGGCATGCGGCCTGCCACCGGGTGGATCGCGTATTTCACGGTGATGCCTTTGTGGATCAGCTTTTCGGCCAACTCTTTCACCGCGTGCTGGGCACGGGCCACGGCCAAGCCGTAACCCGGCACGATGACCACGGTTTCAGCATTGCCCAAAATAAACGCCGCGTCGTCCGCGCTGCCGCTTTTCACAGGGCGCTGCTCGGTGCTGCCCGCCGCCGCCGTGCCCACCTCGCCACCAAAGCCGCCCAAGATGACATTGAAAAACGAGCGGTTCATGGCCTTGCACATGATGTAGCTCAGGATCGCGCCGGATGAGCCGACCAGAGAACCTGCAATGATCAACATGCTGTTGTTGAGTGAAAAGCCAATGCCCGCCGCCGCCCAGCCCGAATAGCTGTTGAGCATGGAGACCACCACCGGCATATCCGCGCCACCGATCGGGATGATGATCAGCACCCCGAGCACAAAGGACAGCGCCAGCAAGATGAGGAAGGCGTCCCAGTTGCCGGTGAACATGAAGTACACGCCCAGAGTGACCGTGGCCAGGCCCATCAGCAAATTGAGCATGTGCTGGCCGGCAAACACCACCGGCGCGCCTTGGAACAAACGGAATTTGTATTTGCCCGAGAGCTTGCCGAAAGCGATGACCGAGCCGCTGAAGGTGATCGCGCCAATCGCCGCACCCAAGAACAACTCGAGGCGGTTGCCATTGGGAATGTCCAGCGTACCCAGGCCCTGCGCCACGATACCAAAGGCGGCGGGCTCGACCACCGCGGCGATGGCAATGAACACCGCGGCCAAGCCGATCATGCTGTGCATGAAAGCGACCAGTTCGGGCATCTTGGTCATCTCGACGCGCTGCGCCATCACCGTGCCAGCGCCGCCGCCGACCACCAGACCGAGCAGCACCCAGCCCAGGCCCTGGACAGGATCGACCTGCCCGAGTTGAGTCGCCTGATTGAAAATCAAAGCGGCCGTGGTGACAACCGCGATCGCCATCCCCGTCATGCCAAACAAGTTACCGCGAATCGAAGTGGTCGGGTGCGACAAGCCTTTCAAGGCTTGAATGAAACAAATACTCGCTACCAAATACAGCAGCACAACCAGGTTCATGCTCATTTCTCAGCTCCTGCCTTGGGGGCTTTTTTCTTGAACATTTCCAGCATGCGGCGGGTGACCAAGAAGCCACCGAACACATTGACCGCCGCCAAGGCCACGGCCAACACGCCCATGGTTTTGCCCAGCGGGGTGACGGTGAGCGCGGCGGCCAGCATGGCGCCCACGATGATGATGGCCGAGACCGCATTGGTCACCGCCATCAAAGGCGTGTGCAGCGCGGGGGTGACATTCCAGACCACGTGGTAGCCCACATAAATGGCCAGCACGAAGATGATGAGGTTGGTGACAGTGTGGTCCATGCTTATTTCCTTTTGACCTCGCCGCCTTGTGTCATCAAACACGCGGCCACGATGTCGTCTTCCAGGTCAACAGTGAAGCCCTTGTCTTTGGGCAACACCAATTTCAAAAAGTCCAGCACATTGCGTGCATAAAGCGCCGAGGCGTCAGCAGCGACAAGTGCTGGGAAATTGGTGTCCCCGACCAAAGTCACGCCATGTTTGACCACGGTTTGATCGGTCTCGGTGAGGGGGCAGTTGCCACCCACGCCATTGGCACCTTTGCCCGCCGCCAAGTCGACGATGACCGAGCCCGGCTTCATGCTCTTGACCATCTCCTCGGTGACCAAGACAGGCGCGGCGCGCCCAGGGATCAAGGCGGTGGTGATCAGCACATCGGCTTGGGCCACGCGCTTGGCGACCTCGAGTTTTTGGCGGTCGAGCCAGCTTTGCGGCATGGGACGGGCATAGCCACCCACGCCTTCGGCGGCCTCTTTTTCTTCGGCGGTCTCGTAAGGCACGTCGATGAACTTGGCGCCCAAGGACTCCACCTGCTCTTTCACACTGGGGCGCACATCAGAGGCTTCGATCACCGCGCCCAAGCGCTTGGCGGTGGCAATCGCTTGCAAACCGGCGACGCCCACGCCCAAGATCACCACGCGGGCGGCTTTGACCGTACCAGCCGCGGTCATCAGCATGGGGAAAAAGCGTTGGTACTGGTTGGCCGCTTCCATCACCGCCTTGTAGCCAGCGATATTGGCTTGGCTCGAAAGCACGTCCATGCTTTGGGCGCGGGTGGTGCGCGGTGCGGCCTCTAGCGCAAAACTGGTGAGGCTGGCCGCGGCGATACGCTGCAAGCCATCGGCATCAAACGGGTTGAGCATGCCGACCAAGGCAGCGCCGGGTTTCATGTGGCTCAATTCAGCTGCGGTGGGTGCACGTACCTTGAGCACCAACTCGGCGCCCAAGGCGCCAGCCGCATCGGTGATCTGGGCACCGGCGGCTTCATATGCGGCATCGGTCACGCTGGCAGCCACGCCTGCGCCAGACTGCACCCGCACTTGGTGCCCTTGGGCAATGATCTTTTTGGCCGTCTCGGGGGTCACGGCGACACGGGTCTCACCGGCCGTGGTTTCGGCTGGCACGCCAATCAGCATGGTTTTCTCCTCCACTCAATGGGCGAGAATCATCGCAGATTCAGCAAACACCCAAAAAGGGGCCATTGTCCACCATGAACCAACCTTGGAAGCCCAGTGTCACTGTCGCTGGCATCATCGAAAAAGAGGGCCGCTACCTGCTGGTCGAAGAGCACACACCCAAGGGTTTGATGTTCAACAACCCGGCTGGCCATCTCGACCCGGGTGAATCGCCGGCGGACGGTTGCATCCGTGAGGTGCTTGAAGAAACCGCCTTTCACTTCACCCCCACTGCGCTGGTCGGCATCTACCTGTCGCGGTTTTTGAAGCCGGCGTTTCAAGGCGAACCCGCAGAAGACATCACCTACCTGCGCTTTGCATTCACCGGCACCTTGGATGACTTTGAGCCCCAACGCAAGCTCGACGAGGGCATCGTACGGACCTTGTGGATGAGCCTGGCGGAGATGCACGCTACCCAAGAAAGACACCGCAGCAAGCTGTTGATCCGCTGCGCCGAGGACCATGCGCATGGGCAGCGATTTCCTCTGGAGACGGTCTACACCGACATGTCTGTTTTCCATCGCGGTTGATCCACCAGCAGGTAGGGGTCTTGTGGCGTCAGGCTTTGAGGATTTCAACTGCAGGCTCTTCGGCAGAGACCACTCCGAGGGCCCAAGCTTTCAAGCGCGATGTGTCTGACCTGAGCACCTCTTGCTTGACCCGCAGCAGTTGGGTTGGATGCATTGAGAAATGGCGCAAGCCCATGCCCAGCAACAAACGGGTGAGAGACGGGTCGCCGGCCATCTCGCCGCACAAACTCACCTGTTTGCCAGCGGCAGCACCTTGGGAGATGGTGTCTGCCAGCAAACGCAAAACAGCAGGGTGCAAGGGGTCGTACAAATGGGCCACCTGCTCATCGGCCCGGTCAATCGCCAAGGTGTATTGGATCAGGTCATTGGTGCCGATGGATAAAAAATCAAAATACTTCAAAAACAGTGGCAAGTTCAAGGCGGCAGCGGGCACCTCGATCATGGCGCCCACCCTGAGTTCTCCATAGGCCTCAGCCCGCTTGTCGAGTTGCTTGCGCGCTTGGTCCAGCAATTCAAGGGTTTGGTGGATTTCTCGGGCGTGGGCCAACATCGGAATGAGCAGGCTGACCTTGCCATGGGCAGCCGCGCGCAATATCGCTCTTAACTGGCTCAGGAACATGGCGGGATCGGCCAAACTCCACCGAATGGCACGCAAGCCCAAAGCAGGGTTGAGATGTGCTTCGTCTTTGACGGTGCGGTCCAAGGGCTTGTCGGCCCCGATATCGACGGTGCGGATCGTGACCGGCAGGCCTTTCATGCCCTCTGCAGCAAGTTTGTACGCTTGGTATTGCTCCTCTTCGTTGGGCAACACCCCCTCACGCCCCATGAACAAAAATTCGCTGCGAAACAAACCCACCCCAGTCGCACCCATGGCCAAGGCCTGCTGGCTGTCCTCGGGCAATTCGATGTTGGCCAGCAGGTCGATTTTTTGACCATCCAAGGTGACCGCAGGCGTTTTTTTCAGCCGCGCCAAACGCTCGCGCTCCAACTGCGCTTGTCGTTGCTTGAAGCCGTATTCTTCCAAAATGATCGGTGTCGGCCCGACGATGATCACGCCCGCATCACCGTCGATGATCACCCAATCGTCTTGTCGCACCAATTGACTGGCATTGCGCGCGCCCACCACCGCTGGGATGTCCAAGCTGCGGGCCACGATCGCGGTATGCGATGTTTTGCCGCCGACATCGGTGACAAAACCGGTGAAAACGCTTTGTTTGAATTGCAACATGTCTGCTGGCGACAAGTCATGGGCAATCAGCACCAGCGGCGCATCCAAACTGTCATCCAGCAGTTGGTCGTGCTGCCACGTGCTGTTGCTTTTGCGCGGATGGGGCTGGGGCAAGCTGGTGGGCAAACCCTTCATATGACGCAACAAGCGTTCAACCACCTGCTCAAGGTCGCCCTTGCGCTCGCGCAAGTAGGCATCTTCCATTTCGTCAAATTGGCGGGTCACGACCTCGAGCTGCGATGTCAAGGCCCACTCGGCGTTGTAGAGCCTATCGGTGACCCAGTGCTTCACCCCATCTGCCAGCATCTCGTCTTGCAGCATCATCATGTGCACTTCAAGCAACGCGGCCAACTCCGGTGGTGCGTCTTTCGGGACGGACTGGTGCAACCGCTGCACTTCCTGCATGACCGATTTTCTGGCGCTGGTGACCCGCTCCAATTCGGCATCGACCTGACTGTGGTCGATGAAATAGTGCGCCACGTCGACCCGGCTGGAGGCCACCAGCACGGCTCGGCCAATGGCAATACCACGTGCAACCGCCAAGCCATGAATCGAGAATGTCATGCGCGCCTATTCACCTTCACCAAATTTGTGGGCGATCAGGCCCAACAATGCATCCATGGCATCTTGGGCTTGTTCGCCATCGGTCTCTAGGGTCACTTCCGCCCCCATGCCAGCGGCCAGCATCATCACGCCCATGATGCTCTTGGCATTGACCCGGCGATCGCCGCGCGCAATCCAGACTTCACAAGGAAAACTGCTCGCCATTTTGGTGAGCTTGGCTGATGCCCGGGCATGCAAGCCCAATTGATTGACGATAGTGGTTGTGTGGGTGATCACGTTGGTTTCAGCTGGTGGTGGTTGGGACGCCGGGTACCCGCAGCACGCCTTGCGCACCGCCTTCGAGTGCCCGCTGCGTCAATTGGTCCAAGCTTTCATGGCGATAGCAAACCGTTCTCAAGAGCATCGGTAAGTTCACGCCTGCAATCAGTTTGTATTTCACATCATCTGCCATACGCTGTGCCACGTTGGCGGGTGTTGCCCCCAGGATATCCGTCAGGATCAAGGTATCTTGGGCGTCATGCACCGCCATCAAGCGTTGCGCAGCAGCCAGGCTGGCTTCGGGCGTTTCATCTGCCTGAATGTCTATGGCTATCAGCGCTGGTGCACATTCAGGAAATACATGCAACGCACACTCACGCAAGGCATGCGCGAGTGGGGCGTGTGCAATCAAAACAATGCGGGTGCTCATGCGGATGATGGCCTTTGGCCGCATTATCACCCCAGGTCTGGGACTGCGTCACAATCTCGCCATGAACTCTCTCGACGGTGTGCGCGTATTGGATTTGTCACGTGTCCTGGCCGGCCCTTGGTGCACCCAAACCTTGGCGGATTTGGGCGCGGATGTGGTGAAGGTTGAACGCCCTGGCACGGGTGACGACACCCGTGGCTGGGGCCCGCCTTTCCTGCCTTCAAGTGACCAACAAGACGGTGCGGAATCTGCCTATTTTTTAGGCGCCAACCGCAACAAGCGATCTGTCACCTGCGATTTTTCCAAACCCGAAGGCCAAGCCTTGATCCGTCTTCTGGCTAAAAAAGCCGATGTGCTGGTTGAGAATTTCAAGGTCGGTGACATGACGCGCTATGGCCTGGACTTTGAACAACTCCAGCGCATCAACCCAAAACTGGTTTACTGCAGCATCACCGGTTTTGGCCAAACCGGCCCCTACAAGCACCGGGCTGGCTACGACTTTGCCATCCAAGCCGTTGGTGGCTTGATGAGCGTCACCGGCGAGCGCGATGATGCGGGTGGCGGCCCCCAAAAGGTTGGGGTCGCGGTGGCCGATTTGTTCACCGGCATGTATGCCTCGGTGGCCATCTTGGCGGCGCTTCGCCATGCCGATAAAACAGGCCTTGGTCAGCACATTGACATGGCCTTGCTCGACACCCAAGTCGCGATGCTGGCCAATCTGGGTGCCAATCACCTGGTGAACCTTCCAATGAACAAGCCGCCGCCTGGTCGCATGGGCAACGCCCACATGAACATCGTGCCCTACCAGGTGTTTGAAACCGCACCCAAGTCCTCTGGGGCTCGTGACTTCATGATCCTGGCGGTGGGCAACGATGGTCAGTTTGCAAAACTATGTGAATGCTTGGAACGCCCTGAATGGGCTGCGGACCCTCGGTTTGTGCGCAACCCTGACAGGGTCATGCACCGTGATACTTTGGTCCCCATGCTGGCCGAGGTTTTCGCCAAGCGCGGCAAAACCCATTGGTTGGCTTTGTTCGAGTCGGCCAAGCTGCCATGCGGACCAATCAACGATTTGGCCGAAGTGTTTGCCGATCCACAGGTGGTTTCCCGCGACATGGTGGAGGTGTGGCGTCACCCATTACGCGAAGACCTGAAGTTGGTGGCAAGCCCGATGAAATTGAGTGAAACACCGGTGCAACACCTGTTGCCACCCCCCATGCTGGGACAACATACCCAAGCGGTGTTGCATGAGTGGCTGCAGTTCGATGAAGCGGCCATTGCTGCGCTGAAAGCACAACACGTGCTTTGAAACCCGCTGTCAGTGCTTGACTTGCGACAGCATGGTGCCAGCGTCGCTCACCTCGAATTTGCCTGGGCCTTCGATGTTCAAAGTAATCACTTTGCCGTCTTTGACCAGCATGGAATAGCGGTTGGAGCGCAGACCCAAGCCCTTGCCGGTCAGGTCCAGGGTCAGGCCCGTGGCTTTGGCAAAATCGGCGTCGCCGTCGCCCATCATGCGCACCTTGCCAGCAGCCTGCAGTTCGCGGCCCCAGGCGCCCATCACAAACGCGTCATTGACGCTCAGGCACCAAATTTCATCCACGCCTGCAGCGCGCAATGCATCATGGTGCTCAAGGTAACCGGGCACGTGTTTGGCAGAGCAAGTGGGTGTGAATGCGCCAGGCAAAGCAAACAAAGCGATGGTCTTGCCGGCAGTGGCTTTGGCCATGTCCACCGGGTTGGGGCCGATACTGCAACCATTGCCCTCGACTTCAACATATTCCATCAAGGTGGTGTGGGGGATGGTGTCGCCGACTTTGATCATGTGGTGTGCTCCTGAAAATGAAAATGACCCACGATTGTGGGTCAGTGGGTCTAAACCGTGAATATGCCAGGGATTAGGTCTTAAACCGCTGGTGCCTTTTCAACCAGGCGGGTAGCCACCCAGTTTTTGGTTTTGGAGATGGGACGGCTTTCCGTGATCTCGATCACGTCGCCCAAATGGTATTGACCGGTCTCATCGTGCGCATGGTATTTGCTCGACTTGCCGACGATCTTGCCGTAGAGCGCGTGCTTGACGCGTCGCTCGACCAACACGGTGACGGTTTTGGCACGCTTGGCGCTGACCACTTTGCCGACCAAGGTGCGCTTGAGTGATTTTTTGGCTTCAGTCATGTTCACTCCTTCGCCTTGGCTTGTTGTTCGGTCAAAATGGTTTTCGCGCGTGCAATGCTGCGACGAGCCACTTTCATTTGCGCTGTGTTGGTCAATTGTTGGGTTGCTTTTTGCATGCGCATGTTGAAATGCGCTTTTTGCAATTCCTTGATTTCCGTCTGCAAACCAGCAGCGTCTTTTTGACGTAATTCAGATGTTTTCATGTTGTCTTGTCCTGAATCATTGGCCAATCAGGCGCGAAACGAAGGTGGTGCGCAAAGGCAGTTTGGCTGCGGCCAAACGGAATGCTTCACGCGCGAGTTCTTCGGGCACGCCGACGATTTCATACAACACCTTGCCGGGCTGGATTTCAGCCACGTAGTACTCGGGGTTGCCCTTGCCGTTACCCATGCGAACCTCTGCAGGTTTTTGGGAAATCGGCTTGTCAGGGAAGATGCGAATCCAAATGCGGCCGCCACGTTTGACGTGACGGGAAATGGCGCGGCGAGCAGATTCGATTTGGCGAGCTGTCAACCGACCGCGGTCGGTTGATTTCAAGCCAAAGTCACCGAAGGCCACGGTATTGCCACGGGTGGCAATGCCGGTATTGCGGCCTTTTTGTTCTTTGCGGTATTTACGGCGCGCTGGTTGCAGCATGCTTATTCTCCTTGTCCGTCCGCAGCCGTGCCAGTGGATGCGGGCGCGGCTACCTTGCGGACGCGCTTGACGGTGGTTTTGGGAGCATCGGTGGCTTCAGCGGGTTTATCGCTGCCATCCGCCGGTGCGGCATTGGCGCCCGCGGGGCGACGTGCACCTCGGGCTGGTGGACGATCGCCGGCTGGGCGAGCGTCACGACGGGGACCGCGAGGGCGGCGCTCATCGTCTGAACGGGGTTCTTGCGCAGCAGGTGCATCATTGCGGCCCAAGGTGTCGCCTTTATAGACCCACACCTTGACACCGATGATGCCGTAAGTGGTTTTGGCCTCCGAGGTGGCGTAGTCGATGTCAGCGCGCAAAGTGTGAAGGGGCACGCGGCCTTCGCGGTACCACTCGGTACGCGCGATCTCGATGCCGTTCAAGCGACCTGCAGACATGATCTTGATGCCTTGGGCACCCAGACGCATGGCGTTTTGCATGGCGCGTTTCATAGCGCGGCGGAACATGATCCGCTTTTCGAGCTGCTGGGTGATGCTGTCAGCGATCAGTTGGGCATCGATTTCAGGCTTGCGCACTTCTTCGATGTTGACCGCGACAGGCACGCCCAAACGCGCGGCCAATGCTTTCTTGAGGTTTTCAATGTCCTCGCCTTTTTTACCGATGACCACGCCTGGACGTGCGGAAAAAATCGTGATGCGTGCATTTTTGGCAGGACGCTCGATCAGGATGCGCGAGACAGCCGCGTTCTTGAGTTTGACCTTGAGGTACTCACGCACCTTGATGTCTTCGGCCAGCATGCCGGCGAAGTCTTTGTTAGAGGCGTACCAGCGGCTGGCCCAGTTGCGGCTCACCGACAGGCGGAAACCGGTGGGGTGGATTTTTTGTCCCATATCTTCCTAGACCTTTCAGTTGCCGACCGTCACATACACATGGCATGTGGGCTTGCTGATGCTGTTGCCGCGGCCTTTGGCACGCGCTGTGAAACGCTTGAGGGTTGCGCCTTGTTCCACATAAATGGTCTTGACGCGCAACTCATCAATGTCGGCACCATCGTTGTGCTCTGCATTGGCGATGGCTGACTCGAGCACCTTTTTAACGATGCCGGCTGCCTTTTTCTGTGTGAAGGTCAGGATGTTCAAAGCCTGGTCCACTTTTTTGCCGCGAATCAGGTCTGCCACCAAACGGCCTTTGTCGACCGATAAGCGAACACCTCGCAGGACTGCACGTGTTTCCATAGCTGCTCCTTACTTCTTCTGGACTTTTTTGTCCGCCGGATGGCCTTTGAAGGTCCGAGTCAGCGCGAATTCGCCCAACTTGTGACCCACCATTTGGTCGGTGATGTAGACCGGCACATGTTGCTTGCCGTTGTGAACCGCGATGGTCAAGCCGATGAAATCGGGCAGAACCATGGAGCGGCGTGACCATGTTTTGATTGGCTTTTTGTCCTTGGTGGCAATGGCTTTTTCAGCCTTGGCCAACAAGTGGTGGTCAACAAACGGGCCTTTTTTGAGTGAGCGTGTCATGTGTTAACCCTTATTTCTTGCGACGCGAGACGATCATGACTTGCGTGCGCTTGTTGTTGCGGGTGCGGTAGCCTTTGGTCAGGTTGCCCCATGGGTCAACCGGTGCACGGCCTTCGCCGGTGCGACCTTCACCACCACCGTGTGGGTGATCAATCGGGTTCATGGCCACGCCACGCACGGTTGGGCGGATACCCATCCAGCGTTTGACACCGGCCTTGCCCAACTGACGCAAGCTGTGTTCTTCGTTGGCGACTTCACCAATCGTTGCGCGGCATTCGATGTGGATCTTGCGAACCTCACCTGAGCGCATACGCACCTGAGCGTAGGTGCCTTCACGCGCCAACAAGGTGGCCGAAGTACCCGCCGAGCGAGCGATTTGAGCACCTTTGCCAGGACGCAACTCGATGCAGTGGATGGTTGAACCCACGGGGATGTTGCGAATGGGCAAAGTGTTACCGGCACGGATAGGAGCCTCTGCACCGCTGTGGATGGTGGCACCGACTTCCAAGCCGCGTGCCGCAATGATGTAGGTGCGCTCGCCATCGGCGTAGCAAACCAGTGCAATGTGCGCTGTGCGGTTGGGGTCGTATTCGATGCGTTCAACTTTGGCGGGTATGCCATCCTTGACGCGACGGAAGTCGACCACGCGGTAGTGGTGCTTGTGACCACCGCCTTTGTGGCGGGTGGTGATGTGACCGTTGTTGTTGCGACCCGCTTTTTGGAACTGTGGTTCCAGCAGGGGTGCAAAACCTGGGCCTTTGAACAAATGGTCACGCGTGACCTTGACCACACCCCGTTGACCGGGTGAGGTTGGTTTCATTTTGATGACTGCCATGATTAAGCCACCTCTCCAGACAGGTTCAACTCTTGGCCGGCCTTGAGCGTCACATACGCTTTACGCACATGATCGCGGCGACCCACAGAGCGGCCAAAACGCTTGGTTTTGCCTTTGATATTGACCACTGACACGCCTTGCACCTCGACCTTGAACATCAGTTCAACCGCAGCCTTGATTTCGGGCTTGGTGGCGTTTTGCAAGACTTTGAAAGTGACTGCGTTGGACTTCTCAGCAACCATGGTGGCTTTTTCAGACACGATGGGCGCAACCAACACAGCCATCAAACGGCCTTCGTCGTATTTGGTGGTGCTCATGCGAACATCTCCTTGAGTTTGTCGACAGCGCCCTTGGTGACCAAGACTTTCTTGTAGTGGACCAAAGAGACGGGGTCGGCGTAGCGCGGCTCAACCACCAACACATTGGCCAGGTTGCGCGCCGCGAAGTACAGGTTGTCATCGACTTCTTCAGAGATGACCAACACGGACTGCAGATTCATGGCCTTCAATTTGGAGGCCAGCAACTTGGTTTTGGGTGCTTCGATTTTGAGGGAGTCCACCACAGCCAAACGTCCTTCACGGACCAACTGGGAGAAGATCGCAGCCATGCCGGCGCGGTACATCTTCTTGTTGATTTTTTGGGTGAAGTTTTCTTCTGGGCTGTTGGGGAATGCGCGACCGCCTCCACGCCAGATGGGCGACGAAGTCATGCCAGCGCGAGCACGGCCTGTGCCTTTTTGCTTGAACGGCTTCTTGGTCGAGTGCTTGACTTGCTCGCGGTCTTTTTGAGCGCGTGTGCCTTGGCGTGCATTGGCTTGGTAGGCGACCACGATTTGGTGAACCAAATCTTCGTTGTAGTCACGGCCAAACAATGTTTCAGGCGCGTCGTATTTGGCAGAAGCCTGGCCTTGGTCGTTCAGGAGTTCGATTTGCATCAGTTGGCTCCTTTGGATTTGGCTTTGATGGCATGACGCACGGTCACGAAACCACCGGCTGAGCCAGGCACTGCGCCTTTGATCAACAACAGTTGGCGGGCTTCGTCGATGCGAATCACGTCGAGGTTTTGGGTGGTCACTGTTTCATCACCCATGTGGCCAGACATTTTTTTACCTGGAAACACGCGACCGGGGTCTTGTGCCATGGAGATGGAGCCGGGCACGTTGTGCGAACGGCTGTTACCGTGAGACGCACGCTGTGAGCGGAAGTTGTGACGCTTGATGGTGCCCGCGAAACCTTTACCGATGGAAGTGCCTTGAACGTCCACTTTTTCGCCAACGGTGAAGATGGCGGTGGCAGGCACAGAGGAACCAGCAGGGTATTGCGCTGCGGTCTCTGCGGTGACACGGAATTCTTGGGTGACTTCACCGGCTTCAACGCCAGCTTTGGCCATGTGACCGGCTTGCGGCTTGTTGACACGCGAAGCTTTGCGTGCGCCAAAGGTGACCTGCAAGGCCACGTAGCCGTCATTTTCTTGGGTTTTGACCTGGGTCACGCGGTTGTTTGAAACATCTACCACTGTGACAGGCACTGCGTCCCCATCATCAGTGAACAGACGCATCATGCCCACCTTGCGGCCCAGCAATCCCAATCGATTGCTTTGACTCATGTTGTTCTCCAAAACTTTCACCGCGGTCACTTCAATTGGCAACAGCGTTTGGTATGTGAAAGAAGGTTGATAATTGCTCAGCGCTTTCGCGCAGAGCCTGGGATTGTAGCTGAAAACCAGCCATGTGCCAGCCTTCAGCTCAATCCAACGTCAGCGTCTCTTGTGAAGACGTCTTTTGTATTACTGCAATTTGATTTCGACGTCCACACCGGCTGGCAAATCGAGCTTCATTAAAGCGTCAACGGTTTTGTCGGTCGGGTCAACGATGTCCATCAAACGTTGATGGGTGCGGATTTCAAGTTGGTCACGGCTGGACTTGTTCACGTGAGGTGAACGCAGGATGTCGAAACGCTTCATGCGGGTTGGCAATGGCACCGGGCCTCTGACAATCGCGCCGGTGCGCTTGGCCGTGTCCACGATTTCAGCCGCGGATTGGTCGATCAATTTGTAGTCGAATGCTTTGAGGCGGATGCGGATTTTTTGCTTTGAAGACATGTTGTTTCCTTAAGCAATGATCTTGGCAACCACACCGGCACCAACCGTCTTGCCGCCTTCGCGGATCGCAAAGCGCAAACCTTCTTCCATCGCAATCGGGTGGATCAACTTCACCGTGATCGACACGTTGTCGCCAGGCATCACCATCTCTTTGCCTTCTGGCAA
>CAMCES010000032.1 GCA_945873925.1 Bordetella parapertussis | reverse complement strand
CGAGCACCTCGTTCAAGCATCAGGGTTTGCCAACCACATTGATTGAAATTGTTTTTCTATAGGCTGCGCCGTAGGAGCGGTGGGCACCATCCCCGAATTGCAAAGTCAGTTTGTATTTTCCGGGCTGTAAAAATAACTCAGCTTCTGATTGCCCCTTGCCATAGTGCTTGTGTTGGTTATCAAAGGGTATGACGACATTTTCTTCAATATCTGCTGAATTGATGAACAAATGATGGTGTCCGGTTCCAGGCTTGACCTCATTGGCTGGTGCCAATGACAAACCACTGACAGAGAACTTGACCCAAAAGGTTGGCTCTACGGTATCGCCATCTTTGGGATAAATAAAATCAACGCCTTGTGCAGCGCCCAGCAGTGGTGCCATCATCAAGCCCAATAAACACAAGATTTGCTTCATGATTTTCCTTTGGTAATAATTCCAGGGTCAACTGATCTTTGGGCAAACCTTTTGCAGCAACTCCAGGTTGCGGGTTCCTTCAACAACCTGTCGCCAATCGTTGTCTGCCTCCTCGCTACCGCTGATCCGTGCGCCACTGAGCAAGGGGCCAGCAAAAAATTCTCCCGCTAAATTACGAAACAGCTGTTTGCTGCAGTCATACTCTTTGCGTGTTTTACTGGACAAAACCCGGTTTAATGGAAAGCTGTAATTGAGCATTTCCCAAACAATCACTTTGTCTTGGTTGATTTGAACTGTGGTTGGGTCGTAATAAAAAACGGCTTTGCCGTTGTCCGCATATTCAAGCCATTCAGCATGCGTGCAGCTCAATGAAAAGCAGACGATCAATCCGGCAAGGAGTTGTTTTTTCATAGCGAGTTGACAAATTGCAAGACTGCATCTCGTTCAATTTTCGGCATGGACGCAAACGCATCTCTTGCTTTTTTAGCTTCACCGCCATGCCACAAAATCGCCTCTAAGATACTGCGCGCTCTGCCATCGTGAAGAAAATGGGTGCTTCCATTGACCTGTTGCGACAGGCCTATGCCCCACAAAGGCGCGGTACGCCAGTCTCGCGGTCCAGCCATGAATTCGGGTCTACCGTCGGCCAATTCTTCACCCATGTCATGCAACAACAAGTCGGTATAGGCACTGAAAGTGGTGTTTGCAATCGCAGGCAGCAAAGGGTAATCGCCTGTTTTCAACGCTGGCAGGTGGCATTGGGCACATCCAGCTTTTTCAAACAGAACTTTACCTTGCTGCACTTGCGCAGATTCTTGGTGCCTGGGCGGTGGTGGTGCCAGTGCCGCTTGCCAAAACTCCAACTGATCCCAGTTGTAATCGAGTAATTCGGGGCGATTACCTGGCGGCATGGCCAAGCAAAGTGTTTGAACTGGCGGGCAATTCTCTTCTATGTACAAAGACGAGGTGACTCCCATGTCACCGAGAAATGCAGTGGCAGTTTGCTGCCTGATGCTTGGCTGTGCTGCCTTCCAGCCAAACCGTCCAACGGCTTGCGAACGATGAATATCGTCACGGACAAAGTTAATACGGCCATTCAAACCTTGTTTTTTTTGCTGCTGGGCGATGGCTTCAAGGCTTGCCTGCGGCACAGCTTCGAGAAAGCCCAAACCAAATATAGCTTGTGTGTTTCTCAAAGAAAACATGACATCAGACTCTAGCGGACCAAAAGCCAAATTTTCTATGCGTAACTGTGGTTTGCGTAATTCAACCTCGGTCCCGTCTGCCAGCGTGACACGGTGAAATACCCAATCGACAAATACATCTGCTTCGCCTGGTTTGCGGTTTTCCTTCAAGCCCACACTCACACCAGTGACTTGGATTTGGTCGCCATAATTTGGATGCGGCTTTGGCGCTCCATGCGCACCCTCTCCCGGGACAGACAGACGCAATAGTTGTTGAGTAATGACTGCGCTATCAAGGGTACGCCCCCGCCCTGCTTGAACATGACAAACAGAACAGGCGTCAGCTATGAAGGTTGGCCCCAATCCCCAGTGGCCGCCAAGCAGCGGGAAAACCACCCATGGCACCGAGAATTCCTTTTCACCTTCTCTGAAAACACCGATTTGTTTGAAATTCAGACCTGTCACGGGCTGCAAATACACCTGCTGTGGGCCAACCGGCTTGGGTTCAGTACGCAGTATTTGGGCAAATGCTTGCCAAGACAGCAACACCAAAGTCAATAAACCCAAGCTCAGCTTGCGGCCAAGGGTAGACCGTGAAAACCACATGCTCAACGGCAAATAATGGCTAATGGCTCAAGGCCTGGCTTCAGCACTTTTGTTCCATGGCGCACGACTTATACACAGGGTCCGGAAGCACCACACCTTCACACGCCTCCTTGACATTGATCTTGGCATTTCGGCATGCCGTACCCAATGCAACCATGGAGTCTGTGGCGGCATTTTTCATGTCGCAAAAATAATCTTGCTGCTTTTGTGCGTCTTGGCAGGAACCCACACGGGTTTTCTTGGTCTCTTCATTGGCATAAACAGTCAGGGAAAACAGGGCCAATGACAATAAAGCAACAGATGTCTTTTGGATAGTGTTCATATGCATCTCTGAAAGAATGGTTTCAAAAAAAGGAAGCAAGCTGCATACGCCTTGTACGCAGCTTGCTACTGACTCAGTCGAGTAAACCTTGATCAAGCAAGGTTGTCACTTCGCCCTTCTTTGGCAATGTAGCCATAAGCTGCATTGCTACGCTCGCCACCCATTGCCAAATACTCGGTCTTCATTTGGGCAATCATGTCGTGGTCGAAGGCTTTTGCATCCGCAGCGATCTTCTGTGCGTCCAAGCGATACAGCTTGGCTGAGTTTTCTCCGAAGATCTTGTTTTTGACAGATCCGCGGCCATCGCCCAGTTTGATTTTCCAGCCTTGTTTTTTCATCATGTCATCAGGAATCTCAAGGCGGCGCATGGCTTCAATCTGCCATTGCGGCGAGCCGTACCAGACCGAGTCAGTACCCCACACCACACGCTCTGGGCCCATCAGATTGACCAATTGACCGATGAATGCAGCACAGAAACGAGGGTCTGTTACAGCGGTACTGGCAAAGCTTGAGCCGATTTCTGCGTAAACGTTGTTGACGCCATATTTTTGAGGAATACGAGCCAAGTCGGTCGCCCACTGGATATAGCCGTCCTTTTCAAACTGCGCCATTTCCATGTCTGGTTTGTCAGCCAACCAAGGACGCAAAGCCGCATGGTAGATGACAAAGTTCATTTTGGGCCAGTCTTTGGCGGCTTTACCCACATCAGCGACAGTTGCGTTTTCCCATGTGCCGGCAAAAGCTTTTTCGTAGTCGCGTGGCATCAAACCCTTGTGAATACAAATGGTGTTGATACCCGCCTTGAGCGCTTTTTCGTAGAACGGATACATGAGTTTTTCATCATCCAGGCGCCATGCGTATTTGGACGGTCCGAAGGGGTCCCCAATGGTGTAGGACTTCCAGGAGACTGGCTTGAGTTCAGCAATGGCACGGTCCACTTCATCCATCCAATTGGGATATTTGGGTGTGATGATGGAGTGACCCAACATACGCACGCTGCCGGCCATCTTGTTGACCGCGCGACAGGCGTTTTGAATCGCATCGTTGGAGAGCAGCCACCAGTTCGGGTCATCAAATGGCGCGCCCGATAACAACGCAATAGTGGTATCACTGTCAAGAAAAATTTCCTTGAGGTAATTGTCCATTTTGTAGCGCGACAAATTGGTGGGAACACTACCGATATTTGGATTGACTTTGGCACCCTCAGCCCATTTGGTCAAACCCAACAAGCCTTCCTCCTTGAAGTCGTCGCGAATGAAGTGGGTTTGATCATCAAAAATGAATTGACCCTTGTATTTGGCTTTGCGGTCGCCTGCTGCATCAGGGCTTTTGACCTCGGCTGCATTGACATCAAAAATATCACCGTGAACCATGTTCATGGCCATGAAAGCAGCGGCCATGCCCGAGGAAGATGCCAGAAATTTGCGGCGTGTTGTGTTGTGACGTTTGGCTTCTTTGTCAGCAATTTCTTTGATCAGAAACTCAACCTTTTTTTGCTTTTCTGTTTGCGGCATTGGGTTGTATTCGCCATTGGAAACAATTTGTGTCGGTATGGGCGAACGAAAAGCGGCTTCATCCGCATGCAAACACTCGTCGAATTCTCTTTCAGTCATGGAAACGCCAAAGGGGCGTTGTTTATCACTCATAAAAGTCTCCTTTTGATTTAAGGGCCGAACACAAATGGTGTTTGGTGAATCTAGTTTGAAGCATGGCCGTGTTTTGTCAATAAGAAAAGGGCAGCTACTAGGGAAATCACTAATCAAAGATTTTTGAATGTTTGTTGAAAAATGACGATCACAAAAGCCTTAGTATTCCCATCCTGCTAACCCATTTGTCCTGTTAAAGTCCAAAGGAAACTCTGGTTTTGTCATCAGCGCGAGTGATCACGTCAAGGTGTGTCAACACAAGGTAAACCCCATGAAAGCTGTTTGGTATGAGCGCAATGGTGGCGCTAAAGAAGTTCTGATTTACGGAGATCAACCAACGCCAGATCCCGCTGACAACGAGGTGCGCGTGAAATTGTTCGCCTCTGGAGTGAATCCATCCGATGTCAAGTCGCGTCTGGCGCGCCCACTCCAAGCGCCTTTCATCGTGCCGCACAGCGATGGTGCCGGCATCATCGACGCAGTCGGCAAAGAGGTGGATGCCGCACGGCTGGGGGAGCGGGTATGGGTATGGAATGCGCAATGGCAAAGACCCATGGGAACGTCCGCGCAATGGGTATGTCTGCCCTCTGAACAAGCTGCGCATTTGCCCGAGAGCGTCTCATTTCAGGAAGGTGCCTGCATGGGGATCCCAGGACTGACCGCACTGCAAGCCGTTCGAATCGCGGGCGATGTGACAAAGCAGACTGTGCTTGTCACCGGTGCCTCGTCTGCTGTCGGTCATTACGTGACCCAGATGCTCAAAAGGCTGGGTGCCAAAGTCATTGGCACCGTAGGTTCACCAGCCAAGGCTGCACATGCCCAAGCAGCTGGGGCAGATCACTGTTTGTATTACAAAACCGATGATGTCGTGGCCCAGGTCAAAGAGCTGACAAACGGAAAAGGGGTTGACACCATCATTGACATGGATTTTTCCACCACCATCACATGGGTTGCGCAAGGCATTTTGCGGTCACACGGCCACTTGATTTGTTATGGGTCCAATCCTCCGCTGGAAGTGCCTGTGATGTTCAGGCCCTTGCTGATGAACTCCATCAGCATGAGTTTTTTCTTGGTCTATGACCTTCCGATTCAGCAGCGTCAACCGAGTTTGCATATCTTGAACAGGATGCTGGAAAACAAACAACTCAAGCACACCATTGGGGCAACTTTTTCATTGCAGCAAACTGCCGAGGCGCACCTGACTGTTGAGGCGGGCCAAACCATAGGCAATGTGGTCATTGAAGTCAACCACTGAAAATGCATGCATTTAGATACACAAACAAGCATTTTCATGATCTGCTTCGTGTATTTCATCTTGCACGGTGCCATTTGGTTGACCCTGCAAGAGTACCGAAGTGAACAAGTTCGGTTGTGGTGCGCGGCAGGCATATTCAGTGGCATAGCCGTTGTCTTGCTGGCCATGCGTGGACAAATTTCTGAATTTGTATTTTTTTATGTCGCGCAGCTTTTGATGCTGATTGGCAACTGGGGTCGCATGGTTGCCCTGCGGATGTATTTGTATCCCGAGCCACAAGAACGCATCTTTACGCTATACAAGTGGGTCAATCTGTTGTATTTCCTGGTTTTCGTCTACCTGATTCACTTTGAACAGGCTGAATGGGAAGCCTTGATTTTGTTCAATGCCTTTTATGCGCTGTTGTGTTTTGATTACTTTCGAATCGGGCAGCGACTCCATCAATTGCAAGCGTCGCTGGGTGCCAAGCTATTGATGTGGGGTGGTTTGACATTGAGCAGCACATTGGCTGTTCGGACCTTTGGCGTTTTCATGTCGGGCACGATCGATGACATCTACGAGCCAAGTTGGCATCAGGCTGTGATGGTGATCGGGCAATTCATTGCCATCACGCTTTGCAATATTGCTTTTTTAAGGATCTTCCTGGAGCTTGCCGAGCGAAAAAAAATGGCGGTTGCTAAGGAATTGATATTGACGAACGAGCGAGCTGATGCCATGCAACGCACCAGCGTGAGTCTGAAACGTCTTTTGGATGAAAGAGAGGAAATCATTCGTCAATTGACTCTCTACAACAAAACGGCTGGCATGGGTGCTTTGATGGCGAGCTTGGCGCATGAACTGAATCAGCCGCTGACAGTCATTCAGCTCAATGCGGACATGATTGAGATGGTGCTCAACGACCGAGATGCCAAGTCAAGCCAGGATGCCGGGATTGACACAGCCATGGCTGGCTTGCGCAAAGCCAATCGTCGGGCTGCAACCATCATCAGCACCTTGCGCGGTATGTTTTCACCAGGCTTCAGAGCGACAACGGCTTTCGATTTGAATAACTTGGTCAGCGAGGTGGTTTCATTGAGCCAATCGACCTTGCAAATGCAGTCGATCGATTTGCAGTTGCAACTGCATCCGCAAAGCTTGATGGTCACTGGCGACAAGTCTCAGTTACAACAGGTATTGATCAATTTATTGGTCAATGCCAGTGAATCCTTTGCGTTGGCTGACCTGACACGTCCCCATTCAATCACGGTAGAAACTTCTTGTACCCAAAATCAGGTGCTATTGAAAGTCACTGACAACGGTTGCGGTATTTCGCCTGACGTCCAGCCCATGGTCTTCGAATTGCTAAGGACCAGCAAACAACAAGGCATGGGTATTGGCCTATGGCTGTCGAAAACCATCATGGATGCGCACAAAGGGAGCATCGGTTTCACCACAGGGCCGGACCAGGGCACTCAATTCACGGTTTCGCTGCCGCTGACCACAGAGCCCATGGTCTTTTAGTTCAGCCCCGGAAATGCCGCACGGGACAACAAGCGCAGGTCTTGCGAATCAAACCTTTTTTTGTTTTTCAGTGTGTGAATCAGTTCAAATACTGAACTGGGGTGTGTGAACTGAAGCCGGGTGTTTTGCGGATTCACGATGCGGAACACTTCGTTGTGACCACGCAATTAACTTGGTCCAGCATAGGACATTGGCAGGTCATGGCAACTCGGTCACATCACAGGCAGCCATGGAGTTTTTCCGGTTGACCAAGCTGATGGCCACATAGGGCTCTACCGGCCAACTGCTCGAGACGACCAACTCGGGATTGCCATAGTCCACCCATTTTTCGCCCTGGGTGGTTTGCCAGGCGCGCACGAAGCGCAATGTGTATGTCTCGTCTTTGAAGTTCAAACTGGCGGTGTCACCCTTGAATTGGATGGTGAACGGAAAACCTGAGAACACGGGGCCACAACCCAGTACTTTGGAATTCAACTGTGCAAAAGAAGAATGGCTGCATGCGAGTGCCAGTACAACCAACCATTTGTGAGTCATTTTTCCGCTCCTGTTGATTGGGCTTGAGCCCATTCACTGATTTGCTTGACCATGGGCTCGACCGCTTGTGGGTCACGTATGTCGCCCGCCAAGACATGTTGTCCCTTGCTTTGGCTGTATGTGACTGGCGACAGCTGTTTCACTGACGACCCAAATTTGGCAAACGCGTTTTTCACTTCTTCTGGGTCAATGGTTTGGTCAGCTTCGCTGAACATCACCAACACAGGTGTTTTGAAAAGTGACAAATCACTCTCGCGTACTTTTTTGACCAGGGCCAACATGGGGAAGAGTGCCTTGGTGGGATAGCTTTGTGTCCAGCCTTGTGCATCGCGCGGGTTGTCTGATGTGTAGGTGATCGTCTCGCCGGTCACTGCGTAAGCAATGCGCTGTCCCCAATGCCCGTTGATCAGCTCAGAGCGTTTGTCCTTCAAACCAAAATTGGGCGAAATGAACACATGCGCATCCACCATTCCTGCTTCTGGTGACGTTCCCAACCAGGTGGACAAGGTCGACCCTGTCGAGCAGCTGATCACCAGCACTTTGCGACCCAGGGTTTTGCCAATTCGCACCGCTTCCAGGGTGTCGGCCATCCAATCTTGGGCTGTAGCCTCGGCCATGGCAGGGCCGGTGCGACCGTGTCCTGTTAGGCGCGAATAGAACAAATTGGCGCCGAGTTGCTTGGCCACCAAATCCGCCACCGGCGCTGTTTCAAGTCGGCTGGCTGAAAAACCATGCAGGTAGACCACAGCCCATTCGGTGGGTTGTTTGCTGGGGTCTGCCCACACGATGCCCTTGGCCGCGCCCGGTTTGATGTCAGTCCATCGTGCCTCCGAGGTGCGGAGCCAATCGTCCAAAGCCCGGGTGCTGTCGGGAGGTGAGGGCCGTGCTGAAGGTGTGTCAGGCCCAAATTCGTTGACCGGGCCTAGGAAAAACACCAGCAGCAACAAAGCCACGATGGCGCCAAAGGACTTGAGTAGCCAGTGGCCTGACTGGTGAACCAACGCGCGTGATTGGCTGGGTTTTGTCATACCGACTCCTTATCAATTCACTGGTTTTTGAACACGGGTGTGCGTTTATTGATGAATGCATCCATGCCTTCTTTTTGGTCGTGTGTGGCAAACAAGGATTGGAAAATCCGACGTTCAAACATGACGCCATCGGACAAACCGCTTTCGAAAGCGCGGTTGACCGATTCTTTGGCGGCTTTGACCGCGATTTGCGAATGGCCGCAAATCACCAAGGCCGCAGCCAAGCTTTCTTCCATCAGTTTTTCCAGGGGCACAATGCGACTGACCAAACCAGAGCGCTCGGCTTCTTGCACATCCATCATGCGGCCAGTGAGCGCCAAGTCCATGGCCTTGGCTTTACCGATGGCGCGGGGAAGACGTTGGGTGCCACCCGCGCCTGGCATGATGCCAAGCTTGATTTCTGGTTGACCAAACTTGGCGTTGTCAGCGGCGATGATGAAGTCGCACATCATGGCCAGCTCGCATCCCCCACCCAATGCAAACCCACTGACCGCGGCAATCACGGGTTTGCGAATGCTGCGGATGGTTTCCCAGTCCCGGGTGATGAAGTCATGGTTGTAGACCTCGGCGAAGGTGAATTTGGCCATGCCCGCGATGTCTGCGCCTGCGGCAAAAGCCTTTTCGTTGCCGGTGATGATCATGCAACCAATGGCGGAATCTGCATCAAAGGCTTGGAGTGCATGGCCCAGCTCCACCATCAATGCGCTGTTCAAGGCATTGAGCTGTTTGGGGCGGTTAAGTGTGATGATGCCAACCTTGTCGGCTTCGGTGTGCACTTGAATGAGTTCGTAGGTCATGCGGGTCCTCTGGTGAGTCTGAATCGTCACAACTATACCCAAGCGTGGTGCAAAGGCCACGGTGTTAAATTACCAGAAAAAGGAGTCAAACATGAGTGAACCTACTGTGGTGTATGAAGAGCGCGGTGCAGTCGCGGTGGTGACCTTGAACCGTCCCCAGGCCTTGAACAGCTTCACGCGACAAATGCACCACGAACTCTGGGCGGCTTTGGACAAAGCCGAAGCCAACAACAAGGTGCGTGCGTTGGTGATCACCGGAGCTGGTCGCGGGTTTTGCGCAGGTGCCGATTTGGCTGAGTTTGACTTTGCCGATGGCCCCAATTTGGTCGAGCGTGCCGACCCCGGCCCGATCATCGACCAAGCTTTCAACCCTACCACCCGGCGTTTGCAAAATCTGCGCATGCCAACGGTTGCTGCCGTCAATGGCGTGGCAGCAGGCGCGGGCGCGTCATTGGTCATGACCTGTGATGTGGCGATTGCTGCGCCCACCGCGAGCTTCATCCAAGCGTTCAGCAAAATCGGATTGATTCCCGATGCTGGCAGCAGCTGGTTTTTGGTTGAGCGCTTGGGCTTGGCGCGTGCCATGGCCTTGGCGATGACTGGCGACAAACTGATGGCGCCACAGGCCAAAGACTGGGGACTCATTTGGGAGGTGGCTGATGATTGCATGGCCTCGGCTTTGCAAATGGCCGAACGCTTGGCCGCCATGCCCACCAAAGCGCTGGTGTCTACACGCGCTTTGCTGCGCGATGCGGGTCAGCGCAGCCTGAACCAGCAACTCGATGCCGAGCGCGATACCCAATCAGCCTTGGGCAAAACCCATGATTACATGGAAGGTGTGACCGCATTTTTGCAAAAACGCCCAGCGCAGTTCACAGGCGAATAAACATGCCTGATAAGCACAACCCTGATGACTTGGCGCAGCAGGTGGGGGCCGCCATGTTTGCAGCGGACACGGCTTCGCGCAGCACCATGGGCATGGAGTTGCTCTACTGCAACCCCGGACAAGCCAGCATGCGGATGCAGGTGCAAGCCAAGCACCTCAACGGCCACCAGATGTGCCACGGCGGCTTCATCTTCACCTTGGCCGATTCAACTTTTGCATTTGCCTGCAACAGCTACAACAAAGCAGCCGTTGCCTCAGCAGCCAACATCGATTTTTTGAAGCCAGCCTATGAAGGTGATGTGCTGACCTGCGTCGGGCTAGAACAAGCCCTGAGTGGGCGAAACGGTGTGTATGACATGACCGTGCGCAACCAACATGACCAGGTCATTGCAGTGTTTCGCGGCAAGAGCGCACAGATACAAGGACACGTGGTACCCACATGAACACAAGATTGCCCCTGGAGCCGATTGAGAAGGCCAGTCTCGATGAGCTGCGTGCCTTGCAACTCAAACGCTTGCGCGCCACCTTGGCGCACGCCTACGCCCACTCGCCGGTGTACCGGGCCAAGTTTGAGGCGGCAGGTGTGCACCCCGAAGACCTGACATCACTGCAAGACCTGGCGAAATTTCCTTTCACCACCAAGACCGATTTGCGCGACAGCTACCCGTTTGGCATGTTCGCTGTACCCAAGTCGCAAGTGGTGCGTATCCACGCTTCCAGCGGCACCACAGGCAAACCCACGGTGGTCGGCTACACCCAAAACGACATCGACACCTGGGCCACTTGTGTGGCGCGCAGCATCCGCGCTGCGGGGGCCAGGAGGGGAGATACGGTTCATGTCTCCTATGGCTATGGTTTGTTCACGGGGGGCTTGGGTGCGCATTACGGCGCTGAAAAATTGGGCTTGACCGTGATCCCGTTTGGCGGTGGCCAAACCGAGCGTCAGGTGCAGTTGATCCAAGACTTCCAGCCCGACATCATCATGGTCACCCCCAGTTACATGCTGGCCTTGGCCGATGAATTCGATCGACAAGGTTTTTCAACCCAGGACAGCAGCTTGCGCATTGGTATTTTTGGTGCTGAGCCCTGGACCAATGACATGCGTCGAGTCATCGAAAAACGCATGGGCATCGATGCGGTGGATATCTATGGTTTGTCAGAAGTGATTGGGCCTGGCGTGGCCAATGAATGTGTCGAAACCAAAGACGGCCCCACCATTTGGGAGGACCATTTTTACCCTGAAATCATCAACCCGGACACCGGCGAACCTGTGGCTGACGGTGACTGGGGTGAATTGGTGTTCACCAGTCTGACCAAAGAAGCCTTGCCGATCATCCGCTACCGCACCCGTGACCTGACGCGCCTCTTGCCTGGCACGGCTCGCACCATGCGCCGTATGGAAAAAATCACCGGGCGCAGCGATGACATGATGATCGTGCGGGGTGTGAATGTGTTTCCTTCCCAAATCGAAGAACTGATCTTGCGCCAGCCTGCCTTGAGTGCGCATTACCTTTGCGTGCTGAGCAAAGAGGGGCCGTTGGACATCCTCACGGTGAGAGTGGAAACCGGACAAGGCGTCAGTCCCGAGTCCAGCGCGGCTCGAGCAGCTGCGCAAGCCCTGATGCACGACGCCAAGGCCTACATCGGTACCTCACTGTTGGTGCAGTTGTGTGCTGAAGGCGAGCTTGAACGCAGCCAAGGCAAGGCGCGGCGCGTGCTGGATTTGCGCAGCCGCTAGGCGGTTCAAGTTCGGGGTTTGTCTGCCAACCACTGACCGATCTGTGTGGGGACTTCAATGCCCAGGCGGTATTGCATGACAGCCTTGGCAGGCATGCGCAGCGGCAGTTCAAGCAACTGCCCATCCCGCGACACCAACGCGATGAGCTGCTTGGCTTTGCCTAACAACATGGGCAGTTGATCGAGTTTGCTCAGCCGCCAAGCAGAACGGGTTTTGCTGGTCGTGAGCTTGATGCCAAGCCACTCGTCGCCAGGCGCAAAACCCGCCAACTCAGCCGGGCTGCCATGGAGCACGGTTTGCACTTGCACCGCATGGTTTTCTTGTACCCGCAAGCCCAGAAGCTGCGCCGTAGGAGCGGGCTCTTCAAGCACACTCACACCCTGCGATTTCAACAATTCCATGACTGGCAAATCGGCTGTGCCATGCACCCATGCATTGAGTTGACGCTGCCAGTTGTGTCCGGTGGTTTCTTTCAACACCGACAGCAGATCGGTTTCGGTCATGGGGCCTGCTTTGCAGCGTTTCCACAAGCCCCGCATCACTTGGTCGAGACTGTGCCCGGCTTGGCGCAACGACAAATCCATGCACAAGCCAATCAAGGCACCTTTGGTGTAGTAACTGACGGTGAGGTTGGGGCTGTTGGCATCAGGACGGTAGTACTTGGTCCAAGCCTCAAAGCTTGCTTGTGCTGCACTGTGCACTTTGCGCCCAGGCGTTTGCCACACCTGGTTGATGGTTTTGGCCAGCAACTTCAGGTAGGTGGCGGGTGAAATCAGCTCAGCGCGGCACAGCAACACATCGTCGTAATAACTGGTGAAGCCCTCAAAGAACCACAACAGGTCGGTGTGGTTTTCTTGGGTGTAGTCATAGCGTTCGAAAGCAGCGGGCCGCAAGCGCTTGACATTCCAGGTATGGAAATACTCGTGGCTGATCAAACCCAAGAGGCCCACATAGCCGTCAGAGGGCGTGGCTTGCCCCACGCGGGGCAGGTCCTCGCGCTTGCAAATCAAAGCCGTGCTGTGGCGGTGTTCCAAGCCGCCATAGCCATCGGCCACGGCGCTGATCAAAAACAGATAACGGTCATGAGGTGCTTTGCCGCGGCCATGCCAAAAAGCGATTTCAGTGTCGCAAATGGCCTGCATGTCTGCCAACAAACGTTGACCATCAAAGGAAGGCGCAGCGCCAGTGACCACCACCTGGTGCGGCACCCCTTTGCTGACAAATTGACCCGTCCAAAAGTCCGCCATTTCAACCGGGCTGTCAGCCAGTTCGTCATAGTCGGCTGCCAGGTAGCTACCAAATCCTGCTGCATTGGTTTTGTGCGATGGCAAAGCAGTGGCAACCCGCCAATCGGGGGCATCCACGACCGCTTGCAATTGCAGGCCGTGGGGCAGTTCGGTCTGACCTTGGACTTGCATGCACAAGCTGGTGGGATTGAAAAACCCTCTTTGGGCATCTAACCAAGCGGTGCGCACCGAGGCATCGTAGGCATGCACCAGGTAGCGCACGGTCAAGGGGTGGTGTTCGTCGGCGTTGACCAACCAGCCCGACTTGTCGATTTGGGTGACTGCACAGGCGTGGTTGTTTTGCTCGGCTTGCACCTGCAATACTTGTTTGGCAAATTCACGGACCAAGTAGCTGCCGGGAATCCAAACAGGCAATCGCAACACCTGTTGGGCAGCAGGGCGGGCAACGGTGAGTTCGACCGACCAGAGATGGGCATGCAAATCGTGTACCGCCACGCAGAAAACCACAGGCGCCAGTGCGTGGGTGGGCATACAGGTCAGGGCTTGCTCAGGAGTTTTTCGACTTGGGCGACTTCAATCGCACCGGGCACGCGTGTGCCATCGGTGAACACCAAGGTGGGGGTGCCAGTGATTTTCAACTTTTGCCCAAATTCCTGATTTCGCTTGATCGCGGCGGTGTCGCAAGACGCGTTGGCCGGTGCTTGATCCCGCACCATCCAGTCCAACCAGGCTTTGCCTTGGTCCTTGGCGCACCATATCGCTTTGGCTTTGTCGGTCGAGTCTTTGCCCAAGATAGGGTAGAGAAACAGGTAGACCGTGATGTTGTCCGCCTTTTGCAATTCGCGTTCAAAGCGTTTGCAGTAGCCGCAATTGGGGTCCTCGAAGATGGCCAATTTGCGCTCGCCTTTGCCGCGAACCAGGGTGATCGCGTCTTTGATCGGCAGGGTTTTGAAATCGATGGCGGTGATTTTTTGCAGTCGCTCTTCGGTCAGGTTGCGTTGGGTTCGGGTGTCAATCATCTGACCTTGCAGTAAAAAATTGCCAGCAGCATCGGTGTAGTAGATGTCAGTGCCGTCCACGCGCAACTCGAACAAGCCGGGCATGGGCGAGCGTCGCACCTCGTCAATCGGCTCGAATTGAGGCATGCGTTCTTTGAGGTTTTTGCGGATCGCCGCTTCTTCGCCCTGTGCCCAGGCCTGACCCAGGCACAACAGGGCTGCGAGCGCCAAACCGATGTTTTTGAAAGAGGATGGAAATGTCATGTCAGCCTTTGCGTTGGGTCAGTGCATTGCTTGCTTCACGGACCATTGTTTGAGTGGAGTGAGTTGGTTGAAGCTGTCTAAGCCCCAGTTGCGCAACGACTGCACCAGGGTGTTGGGGTGATTGAAGAGGCGTTGCAAACCGTCACACGCCAACCACACGCCCAGCATGTCGGCTTTACGTGCGCGTTCATACTGACGCAACAAATGGCGGTCATCCACGCCGCGCCAAAACTGGGTTGTTTCACGGGTTTGCAAGACCTGAGCGAGTTCGCGCACATCCGCCAAGCCCAGGTTCAAGCCCAAGCCGGCCAAAGGATGGATGGTGTGGGCAGCATCGCCGGCCAGCACCCAAGCGCCACCTTGGGCGAAACGCCCGCTCCATTGATCGGCTTTGGCCAGTTGCAAAGGCCAGACTTGCACAGGCGAAGTCACTTCCAATGCGCCCAAGGCTTGGTGGCTGGCATGGGTCAGGGCCTGAGCGAATTGAGCATCTGTCAAGGCTTGGAAGCGGCTGGCCTGGGCGCTGGGCAAGGACCAAACCACGGCAGCTTCATGCCCTTGCCCACCGCCCATGGGCAGCAGGGCCAGGATGTCGAGCTCGCCATGTGCTTGCGAAAACCATTGCAAGGCCTGTTGACGATGGGGCTGTGCACAGCGAACCCGGGTGGCCAAGGCGTGCTGTTGGTAGGGCAGGGTGTTGAAAGACACGCCCAGTTCTTGGCGGGTGTGGCTGTTGCGGCCTTCACAGACCACGGTCAATTTGGCGTTCACGGGCTCGCTCACGCGTTCAATCGAGTGCTGAAAATCCACTGCTTCGCGCAGCAGGTCTTCCAGCACTGGCACATCCACGATGTGAGTGAGGCCATGCAAAGAGGGCGATTGAAATTGCACCTGTCCGCCAGCGTCACCCCAGACCTGCATGCTTTGCACCGGGGTGGCATGCAGGGGAGTGGGCCAACAGCGCAAATCACTCAGCAATTCACGTGCGCTCTCATTGAGGGCGAAAGCGCGCACGTCTTGTGCAACCGGGGGGGAAGCCACCAAGGCCACGCGCAGGCGTTGCCTTGCCAGCAACAGCGCCAAGCTGCTGCCGACCAAACCACTGCCGCGAATGCACACATCGAAGTTGGAAACCATGTATTCATTGTAGGAGTTGCCTGCCCGTAGAATTTCCCCTTTCGCGCACAACCCCAGCGTGTGCCAAGCCAATAAGGATTGAGTATGAGTTTGAAATGCGGCATCGTGGGCTTGCCCAACGTTGGCAAGTCCACCCTGTTTAACGCCCTGACCAAAGCCGGCATTGCCGCAGAAAACTACCCTTTTTGCACGATCGAGCCCAACACCGGCGTGGTGGAGGTGCCCGACCCACGCTTGCAGCAGCTCGCGCAAATCATCTCACCAGAGCGCATCGTCCCAGCCATTGTCGAATTTGTGGACATTGCCGGCCTGGTGGCCGGGGCCAGCACCGGCGAGGGATTGGGCAATAAATTTTTGGCCCATATCCGCGAAACCGACGCGATTGTGAATGTGGTGCGCTGCTTTGCAGACGACAACGTGATCCATGTGGCCAACAAGGTCGACCCGATTGCCGACGTTGAGGTGATTCAAACCGAGTTGTGCCTGGCCGACTTGGCCGCGGTGGAGAAAGCCATTCACCGTGTCAGCAAGATTGCCCGCTCCGGTGACAAAGAAGCTGTCAAGCAATTGGCTATTTTGGAGAAATGCCAAATCGCCCTGAACGACACCAAGCCTGTTCGCACCATCGACTTCAGCAAAGAAGAACACGCCGAACTCAAGCAGTTTTTCTTCATCACCGCCAAGCCCGCCATGTTTGTGGCCAACGTGTCTGAAGATGGCTTTGAAAACAACCCCTTCCTTGATCGCCTGAAAGCCTTTGCGAAAGCGCAAAACGCACCGGTGGTGGCCATCTGCGCCAAGATCGAGGCCGAGTTGTCCGAGATGGACGATGCCGATCGCTTGGAGTTTCTGCAAGAGCTGGGCCAAAGCGAGCCCGGCTTGAACCGCCTCATTCGCTCCGCTTACGCGCTCTTGGGTTTGCAAACCTACTTCACAGCGGGTGTGAAAGAAGTACGCGCGTGGACCATCCATGTGGGCGACACCGGCCCGCAAGCCGCTGGCGTCATCCACACCGATTTCGAGAAGGGCTACATCCGCGCCCAAACCATTGCCTTTGACGACTTCATTCAATACAAAGGCGAGCAAGGTGCGAAAGACGCGGGGAAGATGCGTGCAGAGGGCAAAGAGTACGTGGTGAAAGATGGCGACGTGATGAACTTCTTGTTCTCGTCTTAAGCATCCGATCGGCACTCCGCTTCAGCGCTTATCCCCGAACACGCCGTTTCAGCAGCACACGCAAGGCCCAAGCTGCTTTGACCAGCCCATAGCCCAACAAGGCTGTGCCTATTTGATAGGCCTGCCACACCGCGGGCAACCGATTCATGTTGGAGCCGCCACAGACGCGGGTCGAGCATATGTTGCTCAGCTTGCGATCATCACCGGCTGCCTCAGACCCCAAGAGTTCATGAGAGGTTGGTTTGCAACAGCCGCTGCACCAGCGGGTGTTGCAATCTTTTTTCGGTGCCAATTGCATAAAAATTTTCATTGACCCCTTCGCAGCGTCCCATGTGCAAGACCGCGAAGTGGGCCAACAGTTCTTCTTCAACCGCCTCGGCTGCAGGAAACACCCCCATGCCACTGGCCCCAAACGTCTTGAGCAAGGCGCTGTCCTCAAACTCGCCCACCACCCTTGGCTGGATGCCTTGCACTTCCAGCCAGTGGTCAAGGTGATCGCGAACGGCGGTGTGCGCCGTGGGTAATAGCACCGGCAACTCTGCCAAATTGGCGGGAAAGCTTTTGCTAGAGGTGGCCAACAGCGCAGGGGTGCCATACCAGGCAACGTGTGAACTGCCCAATGCATGGCTGTAGAGCTTGATGTTCGGGTTGCTCGGGGCGGCCCGGTCGGAGATCACGACATCGAGCTTGTGCAGCGCCAAGTTGCCGAGCAGCTCGTTGAACTGACCTTCCAAGCACAGCAAGCGCAGCCGTTCTTCATTCATGACCGGTTGCAGCAAACGGTGCACCACCAGCTTGGGCAGGCCATCGCTGACGCCCACCCACAGCCGAACACCGGGGGTGCTGGCGGCATCGCGCACACGGGTTGGCAAAGCCTCACCCAATTGAAAGATTTGATCCGCTTGAAGCATCGCTGCCTGCCCAGCCTCGGTCAGTGCCAAGCCCCGTCCGGCGGGTTTGAGCAACTCGCAACCCAAGGCTTTTTCGAGTTCACGCACTTGGGCGCTCACGGTTTGCACCGCCATGTTCAATTTGTCAGCGGCCTTGGAAACACCGCCCTCTTTGGCAACCACCCAAAAGTAATAGAGGTGTTTGTAGTTGAAGGCACTTGTCATTGTCAGGTTTTTTGAGAATATTGATGCGTAATTATCTGCTTTTTATAAAAGCTTGGTTTGCCTATGATTGGGCTGAATTTGAATGGAATGAACCATCATGAAATGTCCCCACTGCACAGACCAAACCTTGGTGCTCAGCGATCGCCAAAACGTGGAAATTGATTACTGCCCTGCCTGTCGCGGAATTTGGCTTGATCGCGGCGAGCTTGACAAATTGCTAGAGCGTGCTGGCAGCGTTCCAGCACCCAAGTACCAGACGGGGTCCAGCAAACACCAGCAACCAAAATCATGGCTGAATGAGATTTTTGATTGAAAGTGTGAATACAAAGTTTCATTGACCCGGCCATTTTTTTTGTATTTGGAGTTTTTGCTGGCCAACATTGCCCGGTCACAATCACCATCACCCCAAACACCC
>CAMCES010000031.1 GCA_945873925.1 Bordetella parapertussis | reverse complement strand
GTGCTGCGGATGGTGTTGTCCAAATCGAACTCGTCTTCCGCGCCTTCGCGGGCAAAGCGGCGCAGTCGGCGCAGCGCCACTTTGATGTTGCGGGTGCCCAACTCGATGCTGTCGTCATAGTCTTGGTAGGCCCGTTGCTCCCACACCTTCACAGCGCTTTTGCCGCCGCCTTTACCGCCAATGCGGATGCCTTGCGGGTTGTAGCCGCCATTGCCAAACGGCGAGGTGCCGCCGGTGCCAATCCATTTGTTGCCGCCTTGGTGACGCTCTTTTTGTTCTTCCAAGCGCTTCTTCAAGGTTTCCATCAGCTCGTCCCAGCCCATTTTTTCAATCGCGGCTTTTTGTTCGGGTGTGAGTTCGTTTTCCAGGGTTTTCTTCAGCCACTCGAGGGGCACATCGGCGGTGAAGTCGGTGAGCATTTCCACGCCTTTGAAATACGCACCAAAGGCTTTGTCGAACTTGTCGAAATGCTTTTCGTCCTTGACCAAAATCATGCGGCTTAGGTGGTAGAAATCGTCCATGCTGCTCGATTCGCTTTGCGGCCCCACCACATTGGCTTGTAGCGCTTCCAAGAGCGTGAGGTATTCCTTCACAGACACCGGCAGTTTGGCGGCTCTCAGGGTGTAGAAGAAGTCGATCAGCATGGCTGGGCTTTAGCGGTTGCGGCTTTGCATGAACACCAGTTTTTCAAACAGGGTCACGTCTTGCTCGTTTTTCAGCAGCGCACCCACCAGTGGCGGCACAGCCACTTTGTCGTCCTGGGTTTGCAGGGCGGCCAGGGGAATGTCTTCGGCCACCAGCAGTTTGAGCCAGTCCAACAGTTCAGAGGTGGAGGGCTTTTTCTTCAAGCCCGGCAAGCCGCGCACGTCGTAGAAGGTTTTCAGGGCGGCGGCCAACAGATCTTTTTTCAGGTTGGGGAAGTGCACATCAATAATTTGCCGCATGGTGTCGGCTTCAGGGAACTTGATGTAGTGGAAAAAACAGCGTCGCAAAAACGCATCCGGCAGTTCTTTTTCGTTGTTCGAGGTGATGAACACCAGCGGGCGGGTTTGCGCTTTGATCAACTCGCGGGTTTCATAGCAATAAAACTCCATGCGGTCGAGTTCGCGCAGCAAGTCGTTGGGAAATTCAATGTCGGCTTTGTCGATCTCGTCAATGAGCAGCGCCACGGGTTCGGTGGCGGTGAAGGCCTGCCAGAGCACGCCTTTGATGATGTAGTTCTCGATGTTCTTCACCCGCTCGCCGCCATCGAGGTCGGCCATTTGGCTGTCGCGCAGACGACTCACCGCGTCATATTCATACAAGCCTTGCTGCGCCTTGGTGGTGGACTTCACGTGCCACTGCAACAAAGGCATGCCCAAAGACTGCGCCACTTCTTCGGCCAACATGGTTTTGCCGGTGCCCGGTTCGCCCTTGACCAGCAAGGGCCGCTTCAAGGTGATGGCGGCGTTGACCGCCAGCATCAGGTCTTGTGTGGCAACATATTTTTCCGATCCTGCAAATTTCATGTAACAAGCCCTTGAGGTTTTCCGACACGAAGCTGACAAATCGCGTCGATATAATCACGCGAGTTTTTAATGATTGTCTTTCCAAAATGAAAAATTACATCACGTCGGCCTTTTTAATGGTTGTCGCTTGCGCGACCTCTTTTGCCCAAACGCAAGAAGCGGGCGACGCCAAAGCAGGCGAATCCAAAATCGCTTTGTGCATTGGATGTCACGGCATCAAAGGCTACCAAGCCTCTTTCCCCGAGGTTTACAAAGTCCCCATGATTTCCGGCCAAAGCGCCAGCTACATCGTGTCTGCCTTGAATGCCTACCAAAAAGGCGACCGCAAGCACCCCACCATGCGCAGTGTTTCAGCGCCACTCTCAGCCAAGGACATGGCCGACATTGCCGCCTACTATGAGTCCCATGGCAAAGACCCAGCAGCCACGCTGCCTGATAAAGCGGCCGAACCCAAAGGCAAAGTGGCCGAGTTGCTGGCCAAGGGCGCATGTGCCTCTTGCCATGGTGCCAACTACAACAAACCGATGGTGCCTGGCTACCCCAAAATCGCAGGTCAATACAAAGACTATCTCTACATCGCGCTCAAGTCTTACAAGGTTGAAAACCAAGCCACTTGGGGCCGCAACAACGGTGTGATGGGTGGCATTGCCAAGCAATTCACCTTGGCCGAATTGAAAGAAATTTCGGCCTACATTGCCAAGCAACAAGGCGAACTCAAGACCGTTTCCCAGTCCAAGTTCCGCTGAAACATCAGCGTTTCAAACAAAAGCCCGCTTCTCGCGGGCTTTTTTGTGGGCGTTGACCTGATTCAGTCGCGGGTAGCGCGGCGTTGCACCGCGTCTATGTAAGCCTGCCCGTCAGGGGGGCGGCCGCTTCGCTGGCTTTCCCATAGCATGGTTCCCAGGCATTCCATCACCTCATGGTGGGCGTCGTGCAGGTCTTCCCGCCTGGAGGCCAACAGCTCCACCGCTTGGCGGATGCCACGTGGTTGGTCGATCGAGCACTGTTCGCTGATGGACAAATGCATGGACAGGTGCAAAAAAGGGTTGCTTTGGCCATCCTCGCCAGTGAACTGCTGCGCCAAGGCGCTGGCTTCATCGGTCAGCACCGCATGGTATTCGGGGTGTTCGGCCACCCATTCACCGGCCAACACTTCCAGCGCGTCAATCAAAGAACGCGCTTGTTGCTTGGCATAGACTTGACAGAAGAAGCGGCGGACATCGTCCTGAGAAGGGCTGAACATAGCTGCCGATTGTCAACCAAGAAAAATGCCATGAGCCACGCCTATATCTGTGACGCGATCCGCACCCCCTTTGGCCGCTATGGTGGTGCCTTGAGCAGTGTGCGCACCGACGACTTAGGGGCGATTCCCCTCAAAGCCTTGATGGTCCGCAACCCATATGTCGACTGGGCCGCGGTGACCGATGTGCTGTATGGCTGTGCCAACCAAGCCGGTGAAGACAACCGCAACGTGGCCCGCATGAGCAGCTTGTTGGCCGGTTTGCCGCTGGAAGTGCCTGGCGCCACGATCAACCGCTTGTGCGGCTCGGGCCTGGACGCAGTGGGCACGGCGGCACGCGCCATCAAAGCGGGCGAGGCGGGCTTGATGATTGCCGGCGGCGTGGAAAGCATGAGCCGTGCGCCCTTCGTGATGCCCAAAGCCGAAACCGCCTTCAGCCGTGCCAACGCGGTTCATGACACCACCATTGGCTGGCGCTTTGTCAACAAGCTGATGAAAGACAAGTACGGCGTGGACTCGATGCCTGAGACGGCCGAGAACGTTGCCACCGACTACAAGATCGAGCGCGAAGCGCAGGATTTGATGGCCTTGAACAGCCAGTTGCGGGCGGTGGCGGCGATCCAAGCCGGTCACTTGTCGCGCGAGATTTGCCCAGTGACCATCCCGCAAAAAAAGGGCGACGCTGTGGTGGTGGACACCGATGAGCACCCCCGCGCCACCAGCCTGGAAGCGCTGGCCAAGCTCAAAGGCGTGGTGCGCCCCGACGGCACCGTGACCGCGGGCAATGCTTCTGGCGTGAACGATGGCGCTTGCGCCTTGCTGCTGGCCAGCGAAGCAGACGCTGTCAAACATGGCCTCACGCCCAAGGCTCGGGTGGTGGGTATGGCCACAGCGGGAGTGGCCCCAAGGGTCATGGGCATTGGCCCGGCACCCGCCACGCTCAAACTACTGGCTCAGACCGGTTTGACGCTGGCGCAAATGGATGTGATTGAGCTCAACGAAGCTTTCGCCGCGCAAGGCTTGGCGGTGCTGCGGTTGTTGGGCTTGCAAGACGATGACCCGCGTGTGAATGCTTGGGGCGGCGCGATCGCTTTGGGCCACCCGCTGGGCGCATCCGGCGCTCGATTGGCCACCACCGCCATCAACCGGCTGCACGCCACCGGTGGGCGTTATGCGCTTTGCACCATGTGCATTGGCGTGGGGCAGGGGATTGCGGTGGTGATTGAGCGGGTTTGACTTTCCCCTAAAGCAAAAAAGGCCGCTGATGCGGCCTTTTTGATGGGTCAGGGGTGGGTTCATTGCTCCACAAACGCCCGCTCCACCACGAAGTCGCCGGGGGTGGAGGTGTTGCCTTCTTTGAAGTGGCGCTCTTCCAGCAGGGTTTTCAGGCTTTTCAGCATGTCTGGGCTGCCGCACAGCATGACCCGGTCGGTTGCGGGGTTGAGCGCTGGCAGGCCGAGGTCGGTGAACAGCTTGCCGCTGTCCATCAGGGCGTTGATGCGTCCTTGGTTGCGAAACGGCTCGCGGGTGACCGTGGGGTAGTAAAGCATTTGGCCGCTGACCATCTCGCCCAACAACTCGTGCTGCGGCAGCTCTTGCGTGAGGTAGTCGTGGTAGGCCAGCTCTTTGACTTCACGCACACCGTGCACCAAGATGACTTTTTCGAAGCGATCGTAGGTTTCGGGGTCGCGGATGACGCTCATGTAGGGCGCCAAGCCGGTGCCGGTGCCGAGCAAATACAGGTTCTTGCCGGGCAACAAATAGTCAATCAACAAGGTGCCGGTAGGCTTGCGGCCGACGATGATTTTGTCGCCCACTTGGATGTGCTGCAGCCGCGAGGTGAGCGGGCCGTCTGGCACCTTGATGCTTAAGAATTCTAGGTGTTCCTCGTAGTTGGCGCTCACAATGCTGTAGGCACGCAACAGGGGTTTGTCGTTGACTTTGAGACCAATCATGGTGAAGTGGCCGTTGGAAAAGCGCAGTGCCTGGTCTCGGGTGGTGGTGAAACTGAACAGTCTGTCGGTCCAGTGGTGAACGGTCAACACCGTTTCTTCGTGAAATGCGCTCATGGCAAGATTGGCTTTTGATCAAAAGGGTATTTTAAAGCGCAGCGCATGCGGTCAAACCCTTGACTGTCTCAAACAGGATTGACCTGTTCACGGCTTTGGCCGACAGTCCGTCTATGAAGAAAATTTTCAACTCCTTGGCCGACCTGGCCGCGCATGTCGGGCAAGACGTGGCCATCAGCGACTGGCTGACCATCACCCAAGAACAGGTCAACCAGTTTGCCCACGCGACCCATGACCACCAATGGATTCACACCGACCCTGAGCGCGCCAAGCAAGGCCCGTTTGGCGTACCGATCGCGCACGGGTTTTTGACCCTGTCTTTGCTGCCTTGCATGTTTGCCTCGGCGTTTGAGATCAAGCAGGTGCGCATGGGTGTGAACTATGGCCTGAACAAAGTGCGGTTCACCGCGCCGGTGCCGGTGGGCAGCCGCCTGCGCGGGCACATGCATTTGTTGGCCTGCGAAGCCATCGAGCCCGCAGGCCTGCAGATGACCTGGCGGGTCACGGTTGAGCAAGAAGGCAGCGACAAGCCAGCCTGTGTGGCCGAATCCATGGTGCGCCAATACGCTTGAACGCCAGCGGTGCTTGAAGCCGCGGCAGCTGCGGGCCTGGGCAGGTTTTCAAGTCGGGGTGTCACTGGGCGTGGCAAAACCCTGCTGTCGCCATGCCTCGTAAACCGTGACGGCCACGGCATTGGACAAATTCAAACTGCGTTGACCGGGCAGCATGGGCAAGCGCATTTTTTGACTGTCGGTAAAGCTGGCGCGTATGTCCGCTGGCAGACCGCTGGTTTCCGAGCCAAACACCAGCCAATCCCCTGCTTGAAATTGACAGCCATGCACCGGATGCTGGCCGTGGGTGGTCAAGGCAAAGCAACGGGCAGGCGCTGGGGTTTCAAGGGCTAAAAATGCGGCCCAGTTGGCATGGCGTTTGATTGGGGCGTATTCCAAATAGTCCAAACCAGCGCGCCGCATTTGCTTGTCCTCCATTGAGAAACCCAGCGGCTCGATCAGGTGCAGCCGGCAACCGGTATTGGCGGCCAAGCGAATCACATTGCCCGTGTTGGGTGGAATTTCGGGGTGAACAAGAACGACGTTGAACATGGCAGGCTCAGGCTGGGGTGCCCGATTGTGGCTTGTCCCCTCGACCTGCCCGCGCCAGCACCAGGCAATCGACCTGTGCCGCCCCGGCCTGCCAAAGCGCTTGCGCGCAGGCGGTGAGTGTGCTGCCCGATGTCATGACATCGTCCACCAATGCCAGGCGCTTACCCTGGAGTTGCTTGGCTTGGCTGGGGTTCCAGGTGATGGCGTTGTGCAAGTTGTGTTGCCGCTTGGAAAGGTTCAAGCCGGCTTGCGCGGGGGTGTCCCTAAGCCGCAACAGTGCATCTGGCCGGGTGCGTTCTGCACAAAGTTGGCGGGCCAGCCATTGGGATTGGTTGTAGCCGCGAAGTCGCAACTTGTCTGGCGACAGGGGCACAGGCACCAAACCGTCGACATTTTCCAATACCTGCTGAACCAAGGCCTGCTGGCGCATTAGCTGCCCAAACAGGCCTGCCAGCCCGACCTCGCCTTGGTATTTGAACGACGCGATCAAGGCAGGCCAAGGACCGCTGTAGGGCAGGGCCGTGCCACACCGCTGCCACAGCGGTGGTTGCGCCATGCAAGCCTGGCACACCTGAGCCTCACACGGCAGGGCGCAGCAACTGCAGCGCTGGCTCAAGGGCGCATGTGCTGACCAGCAAGCTGCACAAACCGTTTCCAGCGCCCATTGGTCGCAGACCCTGCATAAACTGGGGCAAGGCCACGGGGTTGGTGCCCGACTGAGCCATCTTCGGTATGCTCCGTGAATGAATTGCATGCTGCCAATGTAGACAATTGTTCGAGTGAAAACATGTGAAGCCCTCACCTTCTGGTCGTGAAGCACTGCCCCCCATAGACCCAGCAGCTGCCCAGCGGCTGGGGGCAAAGATCAGCCGTCATGGCGAAGCTTGGCTGCACAACGAAGTCGCCAGGCGCATGGCCGAGCGCCTGCCGTTGATCAAACACCAACCCAGTCACTGGGTGCATTGGGCGCCGCGTCTGGGCGGCCTAGGGTCACAGTCTCTGATCGAGCAGGCCTACCCTCAGTCCCAAGTGACGGTGCTCGAACCTTGTGTGAGCGATTTGTCTTGGGCGCAAAGCCATTTGCAAGCCCCCTGGTGGCGTTTTTGGGGCCCACAGCGTCGTTTTGCAAACCAGGTGAACCAGCCTGCAGACATGGTTTGGTCCAATATGGGCCTGCATTTGCAGGCCAGGCCAGCCGATTGGATGCGGCAATGGGCCCAGAGCTTGAATGACCAGGGTTTTGTGATGTTTTCCTGTTTAGGCCCTGACAGTCTGGGGCAATTGCGAGAGGCCTACCGCCATGCGGGCTGGCCCGAACCCGCCCACGCATTCACCGACATGCACGACTGGGGAGACATGTTGCTGCAGTCGGGGTTTGCCTCACCGATCATGGACATGGAGCACATCACCTTAACCTACAACAGCCCGCAAGCCCTGCTCAAGGAGCTGCGCAGTTGGGGGCGCAACCTCCATCCAGACCGGTTCCCAAACTGCAGAGGGCGCGGGTGGTTAGAGGCCTGGCACCAGACCATCCAATGCCATTTGGGGTGTGCCAGTCAAACGGGCCGATTGGCCCTGAGACTGGAGGTGATTTACGGCCATGCCTTCAAAGCCAAGCGCCAAATACCTGTCAAATCCGAAACCAAAATGAGCTTGGAGGACATGAAGTCGATGCTCAAAAATGTGACAGGCGCATGAACCCGCATGAAAGACCTTGCAAGTTTATTGTCAGGCTTGATACAAAACCAGCTTGCTACAATTCAAATCTGAGCCATGAGGCTTATTTGTTGATGATTTAAAACATGATGAACCTACATACCAACTTGAAAACAGCATGCCTGGGTTTGATGGCCTTGGGTGCTACCGCAGCATGGGCTGTCAATGATCTACCCGGTGGCCCAGCGGTCAACCAACTCAACCTGCACCCTCCAGCCACCCTGATTGCTCAGGAGCAAGTTTGGTTGCATTGGTTCATGTTGATCATTTGCACGGTTATTTTTGTGGCTGTTTTTGGTGTGATGTTCTATTCCATCTGGAAACACCGCAAGTCTCAGGGCCACAAGCCAGCCAGTTTTCACGAATCTGTCAGAGTCGAAATCGCTTGGACCGTGGTTCCCTTCATCATTGTGATTTTGATGGCCTTGCCTGCCACCAAAGCGGTGGTGGCCAGCAAAGACACCTCCAACGCAGAGTTGACCATCAAAGCCACTGGCTACCAGTGGAAATGGGGCTACGACTACATCAATGGTGAGGGCGAAGGCATCAACTTCATCTCCAGCTTGGACCAGCAGCAACGCGCCATGTCCGACAGCGGCAAGCCCGAACCCACCGATGACTACCTGCTCAAAGTGGACAACCCCTTGGTGGTTCCTGTGGGCAAAAAAATTCGCATCATCACCACCTCCAATGACGTGATTCATTCCTTTGCCATCAACTCGTTTGGTATCAAGCAAGATGCAATCCCTGGTTTTGTGCGTGACACCTGGTTCCGTGCTGAGTACGTTGGTGATTTCCGCGGTCAATGCCAAGAACTGTGCGGCAAGGAACACGCATACATGCCGATCCACGTGAAAGTGGTGAGCGCAGAAGACTACACCGCCTGGGTTGCCGATCAAAACAAAAAACTGGCCGCCAAGCAAGATGACCCGAGCAAAGTTTGGACTTTGGCTGAGCTCTCCAGCAGAGGCAGCAAGGTTTACGAGGCCAATTGCCAAGCCTGTCACCAAGCCACTGGCAAGGGCATGGGCCCGATCAAAGGCTTGGATGGCGCGGCGGTGGTGTTGGATGCTGACAGCACCAAACAAATCAATGTGCTGCTCAATGGCCAAAACAACCTGACCATGCCAGCCTGGCGCCAACTCAGCGACACCGACATTGCTGCTGTGATCAGTTTCACCAAAAACAACTGGTCCAACAAAACAGGACAAATTGTCCAGCCCGCTGACGTGCTCGCGGCCCGTCAATAAAACCATTTGAAATCTAAGGAACAACCATGAGCGCAGTTCTTGATCCCCACGGCCACGGAGCCTCAGACCACGGTCATGATGGCCACCATGGCGCGCCGCACGGCTGGCGCCGTTGGGTATATGCGACCAACCACAAAGACATTGGTACTTTATACCTGCTGTTTGCTTTCACCATGCTGATCATCGGTGGCGTCTTGGCGTTGCTGATTCGCGCTGAGTTGTTCCAGCCCGGTCTGCAGTTGGTCAACCCTGAGTTGTTTAACCAATTCACGACCATGCACGGCTTGATCATGGTGTTTGGCGCCATCATGCCGGCCTTTGTCGGCTTTGCTAACTGGATGGTTCCTTTGCAAATCGGCGCCTCGGACATGGCTTTTGCCCGCATGAACAACTTCAGCTTTTGGCTGATGATTCCTGCTGCTGCCATGTTGGCTGGCTCATTCTTCATGCCCGGTGGCGCACCCGCCACTGGCTGGACGATTTACGCGCCCTTGACCTTGCAAATGGGCCCCTCCATGGATGCGAGTATTTTGGCCTTGCACTTGTTGGGTGCCAGTTCCATCATGGGCTCGATCAACATCATCGTCACCATCCTGAACATGCGTGCCCCTGGCATGACACTGATGAAGATGCCGATGTTCGTCTGGACATGGCTCATCACTGCTTATTTGCTGATCGCTGTGATGCCTGTGTTGGCTGGCGCGATCACCATGGTTTTGACAGACCGTCACTTTGGCACCACCTTCTTCAACCCCGCCGGCGGCGGTGACCCTGTCATGTTCCAGCACATCTTCTGGTTCTTTGGTCACCCCGAGGTCTACATCATGATCTTGCCGGCTTTCGGCATCATCAGCCAGATCATTCCTGCGTTTTCTCGCAAGCGTTTGTTTGGTTACGCCTCTATGGTGTACGCCACTTCTTCGATTGCCATCTTGTCCTTCATCGTGTGGGCCCACCACATGTACACCACTGGTATGCCGGTGACAGGTCAACTGTTCTTCATGTACGCCACCATGCTGATCTCTGTGCCCACGGGCGTGAAGGTGTTCAACTGGATTGCCACCATGTGGAAAGGCTCCATGACCTTTGAAACCCCCATGCTGTTCGCAGTGGGTTTCATCTTCGTGTTCACCATGGGTGGTTTCACTGGCCTGATTTTGGCCATGGCCCCAATCGACTTGCAGCTGCAAGACGGCTACTACGTGGTTGCCCACTTCCACTATGTGTTGGTGGCTGGTTCCCTGTTCACCATGTTTGCGGGCTACTACTACTGGTCGCCCAAATGGACCGGTGTGATGTACAACGAGGCGCGCGGCAAGATTCATTTTTGGTGGACTCTGATTTCCTTCAATGTCACCTTCTTCCCCATGCACTTCTTGGGCTTGGCCGGCATGCCGCGTCGTTACGCCGACTACCCGATGCAGTTTGCTGACTTCAATGCCCTGGCCTCGGTTGGCGCCTTTGCCTTCGGTATTGCGCAGGTGTATTTCTTCATCTACATCGTGCTGCCCACCATGCGTGGTCAAGGCGAACCTGCACCCCAGCGCCCCTGGGAAGGTGCTGAAGGTTTGGAGTGGGAAGTGCCATCGCCCGCACCTTTCCACACCTTTGAAACCCCACCCAAGCTCAATGCCGATGCCACCCGCATCGTGGCCTGATCTTTCTTGAACACAAGCCGCCACCCATGGGATTGCGCCAAAACAATTTGTTGATGCTGCGAAAGCTGGCGGTGGTGGCCTTGGGTATGTTTCTGTTTGGCTATGCCCTGGTCCCCATTTACAAACACATTTGTGAAATGACTGGCATCAACATTTTGGCTTTGGGTGAGAAAGAATTGCCTGGTTCTGGCAATGCGCGTTTGGCTAAGGCGGACAACACCCAGGTGGACACCAGTCGTACCATCACGGTGGAGTTTGATGCCAATTCACGTGGTCCATGGCAATTCAAACCGGCGCAAAGTTCGGTGCAAGTGCACCCTGGCGAGATGGCCACGGTCATGTACGAATTTCAAAACGTGCAAGACCGAGCCATGTCTGCCCAAGCCATTCCCAGCTACGCGCCCACTGAAGCCGCATCCCATTTCAACAAAATGGAATGTTTCTGCTTCAACCAGTACACCTTGGCGCCTGGTGAGAAAAAGCAGTGGCCGGTGGTGTTCGTGATTGACCCCAAGCTGTCGAAAAGCGTCAATACCATCACCTTGTCCTACACCTTTTTTGAGGTGGGAAGCAAAACACCCGCCGCTCCTGGCAGCAAGGTTTCGGCTGTGTCCGTGAGCGGTGAAGGCGTATGAGCGACCAGTTGGCGCAGCCTGTTGTGGTGGTCAAGCGTCCTTTGTGGCGCTCCATCGTCGCGGTTGCTTGGTCTTTCATCGGTATTCGAAAAAACAGTGAGTCTCAAGAAGATTTGTCACACATCACGCCCTTGCACATCCTGGGCGTGGGTTTGGTGGCAGGTTTGTTGTTTGTGATCGGGTTGATCGTTGTCGTCAATCTGGTGGTTGCGAAATAAAAGGAGTCGAGAGATGAGCGGCACAACCAATGGCGCAAAGCCTTATTACTATGTCCCAGAACCTTCGCGGCATCCTGCATTTGCGGCTCTTGGTTTGTTTTTTGTCGTTCTGGGTGCCAGCCAGTGGATGAACGATGTCAGTTGGGGTATGTACTCTTTCTTCGCTGGCATGGCCATTTGGTTGTTTGTGTTGTTCCAATGGTTCAGCGATGCGGTCCATGAAAGTGAATCTGGCAAATTTGGTCGAAAAATCGACCTGTCCTACCGCTGGAGCATGAGCTGGTTCATCTTCTCCGAAGTCATGTTCTTCGGTGCATTCTTCTCCGCCTTGTGGTGGGCGCGTATGCACTCTGTACCAGAGCTTGGCAATGCAGAAAACGCTTTGCTTTGGCCCGATTTCAAAGCTGCTTGGCCGAGCATGGTGGCCGGCGCTACCGCATCTCCTGGCGGCATCGTCGAGCCTTTCCAAACCATGACACCGTTTTGGTTGCCCACCATCAACACCGCATTGTTGTTGAGCTCTGGTGTCACACTCACCATCGCGCACCACGCATTGCTGGAAAACAACCGCAGCAAGACCATCCAATTCATGTGGCTCACCGTCTTGTTGGGCGTTGTTTTCTTGTTGGTTCAAGGCTATGAGTACTACCATGCCTACGCGGACCTCAACCTCAAGCTGACCTCAGGTGTCTATGGCTCTACTTTCTTCATGCTCACTGGCTTTCATGGCTTCCATGTGTTCATTGGCATGTTGATGCTGTTGTTCATCACCCTTCGTTTGCAAAAGGGACATTTCACCGCCAGCAATCACTTTGGTTTTGAAGGTGCTGCCTGGTACTGGCATTTTGTGGACGTGGTTTGGTTGGGCTTGTACATTTTGGTTTACTGGCTCTGATCGATTTGCACAGAAAAAAGGGCCGCAATCGCGGCCCTTTTTATGCTTAATTCATGCGGCAGGTGTCAATGGAATCCCAGTCGGTTGAACCCATCCCATTTTCCAACTCAGCAAGATGCACAGAAACAATACGATGGAGATGCCAACCCGAAATGCCAAGGCCCGCATCATGCGGCTTGTTTTGGGCGCACCTTCTGTGTCGCCTCGCATCATGAAGACAAGCGCTGAGCCCAATGCGGCCAGCACACCTAAAAAAACAATGGCAATGAATATTTTCATATTGACATTATCTCGTGAGTTTGATGCAGTCCACTGAGCCCCGTTCAATGACCTGGCGCAAGGTGGTGGTCGCTGCGGCTGCGCTGGTGGGTGTTGTGGTCACCTTCCAGTTGGGCCAATGGCAAATTTCGCGTGCCCAAGAAAAGCTGAACTTGCAAGCCAGTTTGGCGGCACAAACAGCCCTGCCCGCTTTGCAGGCAACCGAGTTGCAGAGCATGCCGCTGTTGTGGCAAGAGGTCCACCGTCGGGTGGTTTTGAAAGGCCAATGGCTGACCGACCAAACCATTTATCTCGACAACAGGAACCACCATGGCAAAGCTGGCTTCTGGGTGATGACGCCTTTGCGCTGGTCCCCAGGACAGGTGGTTTGGGTGCAGCGTGGCTGGATTCAGCGCGACCTGGTAGATGCCACAAAAGCCCCGCTTGTTCGGACACCTGATACAGATGTGGTTGTCGAGGGTCGTATTGCGGCTCCTTTGTCTCAAATGGTTGAGCTCGGTTCAGCCAAAGCTCAAACCGCCTCTGCGCATACCCAGCCACGGATACAGGCCAATTTGGACATGGCCAGCATGCGTGCCTTGGTCACCGACAATGTCAGTGCAGTGGTGATTCAAACAGGCGAAGCCTCAGAGGGACTGCGCCGCGATTGGCCAGTGGTAGCCGGCAGCGCAGACAAAAACAAGGGTTACGCTTTCCAATGGTTCGCCTTGTGTGCTTTGATCGCCGGTCTCTACATATGGTTTCAATGGATTCAACCCTTTAGACAACATGCCCAATCAACAACCGACCAACGATAAACCGCAAGCATTGGGATTGACTGTGTACGACTTACCAGACCCTGTGGCCGCGGCTGATGAAGATACACGGCGAACAGTTGCTGGGCGCTGGCGCATGATGTTTGTGCTGCTGATTTGCGCTGCACCCGTGTTGGCCTCTTACCTGACCTATTACGTGATCAGGCCGGGCAGCCTCAACAGCTTTGGCACGCTGATTCAACCTGTCAAAGCTTTGCCAAGCTTGTCAGTCACCGACCTGCAAGGAGCCACCGTGGACTTGCCTGCACTCAAGGGTCAGTGGTTGTTGGTCAGCGTGGCGCCCGCTTCGTGCGATGCCGGTTGTCAGCAAAATTTGTATCTGCAGCGGCAAATTCGCGCCACCTTGGGCAGAGAACGTGAACGCACCGACTGGGTATGGCTGGTCAGTGATGCAGGTCAGGTGGACAACACATTGCGTGCTGGTTTGACCGACGCACAGGTGCTGCGCATGCCCCAGGCCCAAATCGAGCAGTGGCTTGCGCCTGCGCCAGGCCATGGCTTGCATGAGCATCTTTACCTGGTTGACCCGCATGGCAACTGGATGATGCGCTTTCCCGCCAACTTGACAGCAGAGCAAGCACCCAAGTTGCGCAAAGACTGGGAGCGTTTGTTGCGTGCCTCGGTTTCTTGGGACAAAGCGGGACGGTCAAACACACCATGAATGAAGTTGCCTTGATCAATGTCGCGCCCTTGTTGCAATTGGCTTTGCTGGCCTTGGTATTGGCCCTGGGGCCATTCACCTGGGTATGGTTGCGCCACAAAAACACAGACATCCCTCAGCGTGTCAGGTATCTCACCTTGTTCACCTTGTTTCTGACCTTCGATTTGGTTTTGTTCGGTTCATTCACCCGTTTAACCGACTCGGGTTTGGGTTGTCCCGATTGGCCAGGGTGCTATGGCCACGCCAGCCCCTTGGGGGCGAATGCCTCCATCGAGGCGGCACAAACCGCCATGCCCACTGGACCGGTGACATGGAGCAAGGCCTGGATAGAGATGATCCACCGCTACATGGCGATGGTGGTGGGCGTGTTGATCCTCACCTTGGCGGTGTTTTCATGGCGCAGCGAGCGAACCCTTTGGGGTTGGCCCACACTCTCCCTGGTGTGGGTCTGTGTGCAAGGCGCGTTCGGTGCTTTCACCGTCACCATGAAGTTGTTTCCCGCGATCGTCAGCCTGCACCTGTTGGGAGGCATGCTGTTGTTGGCTTTCCTGGTCATGCAATCGGTACGCCAGCGGACATCGCCTTGGGTAGATCAGCGCCACCCCATGCCGAGCGGTGTGTATCTCTTATTGGGCGTCACCACAGTGTTTTTGCTGCTGCAAATTGTCTTGGGTGGATGGGTCAGCAGCAACTATGCGGTCTTGGCTTGTGACACCTACCCCAAGTGCCAAGGCAGTTGGTGGCCTGAGATGGATTTCAACAAGGGATTTGAACTTTGGCGGCATTTGGGCGTGGATGCACAGGGTGCTTATTTACCTTTCCAGGCCTTGACCGCGATTCACTTTGTGCACCGTTGGCATGCTGTGCTGGTGGTGGTGTTGCTCGTGTTGTCTGCATGGGGCATGCATCGACATGGACTGCAAGTCCAAGCCAAAGCGCTGTTGGCTTTGATTGTGTTGCAATTCCTCACCGGCGTTTCAAATGCGGTACTCGGTTGGCCCCTGTTGGCGGCCCTGCTGCATACCGGTGCCGCCGCCGCCATGGTGATCTTGCTGGTTTGGACATTGGCCGTTTCCAAAGCTCAGCAATCCAAGCAAATCGCTGCTGCTTTCTCCGGGCCTTCCTCATGAAGTCACCTGCCCAGTTCATGCCCTTGCGATGGCAACAGTTCAACGCCTTGACCAAGCCGCGGGTGATTCAGTTGATTGTGTTTTGTGCATTGATCGGTATGGTCTTGGCTGTTCCTGGCCTGCCGTCTTGGCCTGAAGTGCGATTGGGCGCCATCGCTTGCTTTGGCATTTGGCTGGTCTCGGGTGCCGCGGCTGCTTTCAACTGCATCGTTGAAAAAGCCATCGATGCACGCATGAAACGCACCTCCTGGCGGCCGACTGCCAGAGGCGAGTTGAGCGACCGCGACACCTTGTTGTTTTCAGCGGTGCTGTGCCTGCTGGGCTCGGCGGTGTTGTACATCTGGGTCAACCCGCTCACCATGTGGTTGACCTTCGCCACCTTTGTGGGCTATGCCGTCATCTACACCGTGATTTTGAAACCCCTGACACCACAAAACATCGTGATCGGTGGTGCCTCGGGTGCCATGCCACCGGTGTTGGGCTGGGCTGCCATGACCGGTGATGTCGGGCCAGAGGCACTGATCTTGTTCTTGATCATTTTCTTGTGGACTCCACCGCATTTTTGGGCGCTGGCCTTGTACCGGGTTGAGGACTACCGCAAGTCAGGCCTGCCCATGTTGCCCGTGACCCATGGCAACGAGTTCACCCGTCTGCAAATATTGCTCTACACCTTTGTCTTGCTCGCGGCTTGCCTGATGCCGTTTGTTTACCGCATGAGCGGCTGGTTTTACCTGGTGTCGGCCATTGTCTTGAGTGTGATGTTTTGTGCTTATGCATGGGCTCTGTGGCGCAACTACTCAGACGAGTTGGCACGCAAGACCTTCAAGTTTTCCCTGATCCACCTGAGCTTGCTGTTTGCTGCTTTGTTGATCGACCACTATTTACCGGGAGTTGCATGATGCTGTGGCGCGTGATGCTGATGAGCCTGTTGCTGCTGGCGGGTTGCTCAGCTGAGAAGCCGTCATTCAAGTCCATCGACTTGACTGGCGCAGATTACGCCACAGCATTTCAACTCAAAGACCATAACGGACAAAAGCGCAGCTTGGCGGATTTCAAGGGCAAAGTGGTGGTGGTGTTTTTTGGTTTTACCCAATGCCCAGATTTTTGCCCGACCAGCTTGAGCGAGTGGGTTCAGGTGAAAAAGATGTTGGGTGACAAAGGCAATCAGCTACAGCCGTTGTTCATCACCGTGGATCCTGAGCGTGACCAAGCCGAGGTACTCAAGTCCTACATGGCCAACTTTGATCCGTCCTTTTTGGCCCTGGTGCCCAGCCTTGAGGAGTTACCTGCCTTGGCCAAAAGCTTCAAGATCTACTACAAAAAAGTACCAGGCCCCACCCCCACCAGCTACACCATGGATCACCAAGCAGGCACTTATATCTATGACACCGAGGGGCGTCTTCGGTTGTATGCCCGCTACGGATTGGGACCAGTGGCCATGGCCGAGGACATTGGCAAGCTTTTGAAATAAAAAAGCCGCTTGGTGCATGAGCTGACCAAGCGGTTGATGGGGCTGCGCTGACTTGCAGTCCGCCTTGCGGTCAGGTAAACGACAGCAAAGCGGTTTTCATCTTCTTCATGGCTGCGACTTCAATTTGCCGAATCCGCTCTGCACTCACGCCGTATTCTGCAGCCAGCTCATGCAGTGTCATGCCGCCAGAGCCATCGTCACTGACCTTTAGCCAGCGCTCTTCCACGATGCGGCGGCTGCGAGGGTCCAGGGCAGCCAAAGCCTGTGAGATGCCATCGCTGGACATCAGGTCGCGTTGGTGCGCTTCGATCATGGCGGTCGGTTCGTGTTGCACATCCGCCAGGTAAGCGATCGGGCCAAACGCATCTTCGCCGTCGTCGCTGGGGCTGGGGTCGAGCAGCACATCGCCACCGGCCATGCGGGCTTCCATCTCGATCACTTCTTCGCGCTTGACATTGAGCTCTTTGGCAACCAGGTCAATTTGCGTGTCACTCAGGGTGTCACGGGTGATGCTGCTGTGGTCCTCGCCAGCGTCAGCGCGAAAGCCTTGTTTTTTGGAGCGCAGGTTGAAAAACAGTTTGCGCTGGGCTTTGGTGGTGGCGAGCTTGACCATGCGCCAGTTTTTGATGATGTATTCGTGGATTTCCGCCTTGATCCAGTGCATCGCGTAACTGACCAAGCGCACGCCGTGGTCCGGGTCAAAGCGTTTGACCGCTTTCATCAGGCCGACATTGCCTTCTTGGATCAAGTCAGCCTGGGGCAGACCGTAGCCCGCGAATTGGCGGGAAATGGACACCACCAAGCGCAGGTGCGACAAGATCAGCTTACCTGCGGCTTCGAGGTCGTTGTTGTCTTTGAGTTTTTTGGCGAAGGCCTGTTCTTGCTCTAAGGTGAGCATGGGCAAGCGGTTGACCGCTGATATATAGGCATCCAAGTTGCCCAAAGGGGGCAACAAGGCCCAGGGATTGGCCGCAACCGGGGTCGCGGCGGGGGTTGAAAGCATCAGTGTTGTCATCAATGGGCTCCTATCCATGTCAGTGACAAGCCTATATTAGCACTCTGTTGAGTAGAGTGCTAAGAACTGTGGAACAGGCGGATTTCAGGTCAGGTAATCAGGGCTTGGGCAAATTCATCGGCGCTGAAGGCCTGCAAGTCCTCGAGTTTTTCGCCAATGCCAATGAAATACACAGCCAGCGCTTGGTCAGCTGGACGTTGTTTGGCCCACAAAGCGATGGCGGCCAACACGCCGCCTTTGGCGGTGCCGTCGAGCTTGGTGACGATCAAGCCGGTCAAGCCCAGAGTTTCGTCAAACGCCTTGACCTGCGCCAGGGCGTTTTGCCCGGTGTTGCCGTCAATCACCAGCAGCACCTCGTGTGGCGCGGACGCCTCGGCTTTTTGCACCACGCGTTTGATTTTTTTCAGCTCTTCCATCAGGTGCAGCTGGGTGGGCAGTCGGCCGGCGGTGTCGACCAAGACCACGTCTTTGCCACGGGCTCGGCCAGCGGTTACCGCGTCAAAGCTCACGGCTGCCGGGTCGCCTTGTTCTTGGCTGATGATGTCCACTTGGTTGCGGTCGGCCCACACCAATAACTGCTCTTTGGCCGCGGCGCGGAAGGTGTCGGCCGCCGCCAACAACACGCTCGCACCGGCGTCGCTCATGTGCCGGGTCAGTTTGCCGATCGAGGTGGTTTTGCCAGCACCGTTGACGCCCGCCACCATGATGACCGTGGGCTGGTGTTTGTCCAGGCGGATTTCGCCTTCGAGCGGGCGCAGCACATCGGCCAGCACCTGCACCAGCAAGGCCTTGACCTGCTCGGGATCTTTGGCAGCTTCCGCCTTGACCCGCTGTTTGAGCGCCTGCAAAACATGCTGGGTGGCCGACACACCTGCGTCGGCCATCAACAACGCTGACTCCAGCTCCTCGTACAAAGCATCGTCGATCACCTTGCCCACAAACACCGAAGCGATGCCGCTGCCGGTGCGTTGCAAGCCACTGCGCAAGCG
>CAMCES010000030.1 GCA_945873925.1 Bordetella parapertussis | reverse complement strand
GAGACCCTGGCCGAGTTGGCACGCAAGCACCAGGTGGCAGAAGCGGTGATTGCCCGCTTGAGCACCATCATGGATGGCGAGGCTTTGCGTGCCGTGGCCGATGGCGTGTCTTTGAACCTTGACACCTTGGCGCAAGCCCAGGCCTCGGCTACCGCCATGCAAATCAAGTTGCGCGAACTCGGTAGCGGCTCAGAAGCCAGCGCAGAGTTTGACCTGCGTACCGACAAGCCGATCCTGCGTTTGAGCCGTCACCACCATGGCAATGTCAAAAGCAGCGTGATCACCCAAGACTTTGTGCATGGCGCGGATTACGCCGCCCTGGCCGAAGCCGCCAATACCTTCCGCAACCTGATCGGCGCAGCTGCGCGTGTCGAGCGCGGTGAAGGCGAGCGCCGCAAAGAAGAACGGGTGTCTGATTTCCGCCAAGCCATGAGATGGTTGATCGTGCAAGCCGAGCATGCCACGGCGCGCCAGCGTTACAAGGGCTTGGGAGAGATGAATCCCCAGCAACTGTGGGAAACCACCATGGACCCTGCGGTACGTCGTTTGCTGCGCGTGCAAATCGATGACGCGATCGAAGCCGATCGGGTGTTTACCATGTTGATGGGCGACGAGGTTGAGCCGCGTCGTGTGTTCATCGAGAGCAATGCGCTGCGTGCTGCCAACATCGACGTTTGAACAAGGGGACAGGCGGGCTTTCATGCCCTGGCTGTGCCGCGAGACCCTCAGCTGCGGTAACTGTTGTCGTGTCGATCGAGTTTGCGCAGCAAAGCAGGCCATGCAATGCCCGCGCCTTGACCGGCGGTGGCGGTTTTCATGACCTCGGCCATGTTGTCGGTGATGGTGCTTGGAATCATGATCAACGGGCCACAGGCTTGGGCCGCGATCTGGATCTGACAGGTGGTTTCCAGGATGTACATATTGAGGAACGCATCTGCCGCGCTCTTGCCTGTGGTGAGCAAACCGTGGTTGCGCAGCATCAGGTATTTCTTGTCACCCAGGTCGGCTTGCAGGCGAGGGATCTCGTCGCCACGCAAGGCCAATCCCTCGTAGTCATGGTAGGCGATGTGGTTGACGACAAAGGTCGATTGCTGACTGATCGGCAGCACCCCAGATTGCAGCGCGCTCACCGCTACACCGGCTTTGGTGTGGGTGTGCATGACACACTGTGCATCGTGACGCACCGCGTGGATCGCGCTGTGGATCGTGAAGCCAGCCGGGTTGACCGGGAATTCGCTGGGCAAAACTTTGTTGCAAGCCATGTCGACTTTGACCAAGCTCGAGGCGGTGATTTCGTCAAACATCAAGCCATAGGGGTTGATCAAAAAATGCGCTTCTCCGCCGGTCACACTGTCGGGCAAGCGCAGGCTGATGTGGGTGAACACCAGGTCACTCCAACCGTACATTGCGACCAACCGGTAGGCGGCCGCCAGGTCGCAGCGCAGTTGCCACTCTTCTTCGCTGACGAGTTCTTTCATGGATGGGATGTGCATTGTGTCTACTCTGACCGTTGTGTTTCTGGCGCCGATTATGTCATTGTCTGAGGCAATCCGCCGCCATTTAAAATCGCTGATTTACAAAGGCAACAAATGCTTTACCCAGCGCAGTTTGATGTGATCGTGGTCGGCGCCGGCCATGCCGGCACCGAGGCAGCGCTCGCGAGTGCGCGCATGGGTTGCCGCACCCTGCTGCTCACACACAACATCGAAACCTTGGGCCAGATGAGTTGTAACCCGTCCATCGGTGGCATCGGCAAAGGGCATTTGGTCAAGGAGGTCGATGCGATGGGTGGCGCGATGGCCTTGGCCACCGACCAGGCGGGCATCCAGTTTCGTATCTTGAACCGCTCCAAAGGCCCGGCGGTTCGTGCCACCCGGGCGCAAGCCGACCGGGTGTTGTACAGAGCGGCGATCCGCCACCGCCTGGAAAACCAGCCCAAGCTCTGGCTGTTCCAGCAGGCAGTGGACGATTTGGTGGTCGAGGGCTCCAGGGTGGTGGGGGCTGTCACGCAAATCGGCTTGCGCTTTGACGCCAAGGCGGTGGTGCTGACGGCGGGCACTTTCTTGGATGGCAAGATCCATGTGGGCTTGGAAAATCATTCGGCCGGGCGTGCAGGCGACCCCCCGGCGATGCGTTTGTCCGCCCGCTTGAAAGAGCTCAAGCTGCCCCAGGGTCGCTTGAAAACCGGTACGCCCCCGCGCCTGGATGGCCGGACCATTGATTTCAGCCAATGCTTGGCTCAAGCCGGCGACGGCATGCCCGGCGGTGAATCTGCCCAGCTGCCAGTGTTCAGTTTCATGGGCCGACAAGACATGCATCCAGCGCAAATGGCGTGTTGGATCACCCACACCAACGAGCGCACCCATGAGATCATCCGCTCGGGCTTTGACCGCAGCCCGATGTTCACCGGCAAGATCGAAGGTGTGGGACCGCGTTATTGCCCCAGCGTGGAAGACAAGATCAACCGGTTTGCCAACAAAGCCAGCCACCAGATTTTTCTGGAACCCGAGGGCCTGACCACCCAGGAGTACTACCCCAACGGCATCTCGACCAGCCTGCCGTTTGACATCCAATATGCCTTGGTGCGTTCGATCAAGGGTCTGGAAAACGCCCACATCTTGCGTCCCGGGTACGCCATCGAGTACGACTACTTCGACCCGCGCGAGCTCAAGCGCAGCTTTGAGACCAAGTCGATCGACGGCCTGTTTTTCGCAGGACAGATCAACGGCACGACAGGCTATGAAGAAGCCGCGGCCCAGGGCTTGTATGCCGGTGCCAACGCCGCCTTGCAGGTGATGGGCAAACCGGCCTGGACGCCCGGGCGTGACCAAGCCTACTTGGGCGTGTTGGTCGATGACCTGGTCAACCAAGGCGTGCTCGAGCCCTACCGCATGTTCACCAGCCGCGCCGAGTTCAGGTTGCAGCTGCGCGAAGACAATGCAGACGCCCGACTGACCGAGCTGGCCCGCGACATGGGCCTGGTGGGTGATGCGCAGTGGGATGCGTTTTGCCGCAAGCAAGACGCTGTTTCACGTGAAACACAGCGATTGGCTTCGACCTGGGTCAATCCGAAAAACCTGTCGCCAGCCGAATCCGAGCGGGTGTTGGGCAAGGCCATCCAACATGAACACAGTCTGGCGGATTTGCTGCGCCGCCCGGACGTCAGCTACCCCAAGCTGATGAGCCTGGACGATGGGCGCTTTGCCAGCCCTGAGATCGATGCGTTGGACGATGTTTCACGTGAAACAGTGATCGAGCAGATCGACATTGCCGCCAAGTATTCGGGCTACATCGACCGCCAGCGCGACGAGGTGGAGCGGGCCGCGCACTACGAGCACATGCCTTTGCCGCCCGCACTCGATTACATGGCGATACCAGCGCTGAGCATCGAGGTCCGCCAAAAACTCGATAAGCATCGCCCGGAAACCCTGGGCCAAGCCTCGCGCATGTCCGGCGTGACCCCAGCAGCCATCTCCTTGCTGCTGATCCATTTGCGCCGCGCCAAACACGGCGTCTTTGCATCGGCCAGTACCAAGGCCTCGGCGTGAGCCGTCTCCAGGCCGCTGGTTTGCGGCAGGGCTTGGGCGAACTGCGACTCGGTTTGAACGACGCCCAGCAGGCCCAGATCCTGGCCTACCTCGGCCTGCTGCTCAAATGGAACACGGTCTATAACCTGACCGCGCTGCGAGAACCAGACCAGGTGCTGACCCACCATGTGCTGGACTGTTTGGCCGTGATCGGCCCCATGACCGCACGCATGCCCGCGCTGAAAAGCGTCTTGGATGTCGGCTCTGGCGGCGGCCTACCGGCGGTGGTGATCGCTCTGAGTTGCCCAGATATCCAAGTGACAGCGGTGGACACCGTGGCCAAAAAGGCGGCTTTCATCCAGACGGCCGCACACAGTTTGGGCTTGCCCAATTTGCATGGCATGCATGCCCGGGTAGAGGATTTGCGCGACCCTTTTGAGCTGGTTACCTCGCGCGCATTTGCTTCCCTGGCAGACTTCACCGCCTGGTCGCGGCCGGCGTTGGCCTCCAACGGGGTGTGGATGGCGATGAAGGGCAGAATCCCTGAGGATGAAATCGCACTGCTGCCAGCCTCGGTGTTGCTCGAAGACGTCCAGGTTTTGCAAGTGCCTGGCCTGGATGCGCAACGTTGCCTGGTCTGGATGCGCCCGGCGATGCAGCCCTGAGCAATGGCCATTGCCCCAGCCCAACGCATGTTTCACGTGAAACACCATGCCAGCTTGGGCGGTTACACTCACCACCCCAAGTGATACTCAGGCTCCGCCGCATGTCGAAAATCTTTTGTGTTGCCAATCAAAAAGGCGGTGTGGGAAAAACCACCACCACCATCAATTTGGCTGCCGCCTTGGCGGCCATCGGTCAGCGGGTATTGATGGTGGATTTGGACCCACAGGGCAATGCCACCATGGGTTCGGGCGTCGACAAGCGTCAATTGGCCCACTCGGTTTATGACGTGTTGCTTGGCGAGGCCGACATTGCCCAAGCGCGGGTCAGCAGCGTCTGGGGCGAGGCCGCGGCCAAGCCCGACATGCCCACCTACCATGTGCTCGGGGCCAACCGTGATTTGGCCGGTGCCGAGGTCGAGTTGGTGAACCTGGCGCAGCGTGAAATGCGCCTGAAAACCGCGCTGGCCCTGGTGCACCACGAGTACGAGGTGGTCCTGATTGACTGTCCGCCCTCGCTCTCGATGTTGACCCTCAACGGCTTGTGTTCTGCGCATGGCGTGATCGTGCCGATGCAATGCGAATACTTTGCGCTCGAGGGACTGACCGACTTGGTCAACACCATCAAACAGGTGCATGCCAACCTCAACCATGATTTGAAAATCATCGGCTTGCTGCGTGTCATGTTCGACCCGCGAATCACCTTGCAGCAACAGGTGAGCGATCAACTCAAGGGGCATTTTGGGGACAAGGTGTTCAACACCTTGATACCCCGCAACGTGCGTTTGGCCGAGGCGCCCAGCTATGGTTTGCCAGGCGTGGTGTTTGACCCTGCAGCCAAAGGCAGCCAAGCCTTCATCGATTTCGCCAATGAACTGGTCGAGCGCTTCAAACACTTTTAACGGAGAAGCGGGTCAGCCGCCTTAACGAGACGCAAATGGCAACGAAAAAAATCAAAGGCTTGGGCCGGGGTCTGGAGGCCTTGCTGGGCCCAACCGCATCGGAAAGCAGCAACTTGGCCGCCAGCGAGAGTGCGCCCGCGAGCCTGTCACTTGACCAGATGGTGCCCGGCGTCTATCAGCCTCGTACCCGCATGGACGAAGGGGCGTTGTACGAACTGGCCGAGAGCATCAAAACCCAGGGCGTGATGCAGCCGATCTTGGTGCGCTTGATCAGCAGCGGCGCCTATGCAGGCAAGTACGAAATCATCGCCGGCGAGCGGCGCTTTCGCGCCTCCAAGCTCGCGGGCTTGACCGAGGTGCCGGTGCTGGTGCGCGATGTGCCTGACCAAGCCGCGGCGGCCATGGCCTTGATCGAGAACATGCAGCGCGAGGATCTCAACCCGCTGGAGGAGGCGCAGGGCATGCAGCGCCTGATCAAGGAGTTTGGCCTGACCCATGAGCAGGCTGCACAGACGGTTGGACGCTCGCGCAGTGCCGCCAGCAACCTGTTGCGTTTGTTGAACCTGGCCGAGCCGGTGCAGGGCATGTTGATGGCGGGTGACCTGGACATGGGCCATGCGCGCGCCTTGCTGGGCCTGGACCGCGCGGCGCAAATAACCGCAGCCAACCAAATCATTGCCAAAAAAATGTCGGTGCGTGAAGCCGAGAGCCTGGTGAAAAAACTCGGCGCCGAGTTTTCTTTGCAGACCCAAAAACCAAAGAAAGACAAACCCCGCGACTTGAAGCGGCTGGAAGAAGAGTTGTCCGATTTGCTGACCGCACAAGTGGAAATCCGGGTGAAAAAACAAGTCAAGCGCCATGGACGCATCGAGCAAATGGGCGAGGTCGCGATCGACTTTGGTTCGCTAGACGCCTTGAATGGCCTGATCGATAAATTGCGCGGCTAGTGTTTTTACTCCCCCGAACCGGGTGTTTGGCGCGGTATCCTAAGCGGTTTATGCCGTCGCACCAGCGGCATCTGTTGGTTTGCCAAGGAGTTGTCGCCATGCTGTTTTTATCACGCCGTTTATTGGGTCATTCCCTGCTTGTGTCTGCCCTTGGCTTAGGCGCGGTCGCAGCACACGCCCAGGAAACTTTCAAAATCGGTATCGTCAGCTTTCTCTCAGGCCAAGCCGCTGAAAGCTTTGGCATCCCCGCGGTCAACGGCGCCAAGGTGTTGGTAGAGGCTTTCAACAAAGGCCAAGCGCCTGCCCCCTACAACAAGGTGGGCATTGGCGGCCTGCAAATAGAGGCGATTTACGTGGACGAGGCCGGTGGCGCGACCAAACAGGTGCAAGAGTTGCGCAACCTGTACGAGCGTGAAAAGGTCGATGTGGTGGTCGGTTATGTTGGCTCAGGTGACTGCCTGGCGGTGGCCCCGGTGGCCGAAGAGCTGAAAAAATTCTTGATCCTCTACGACTGCGGCACGCCTCGCATTTTCGAGGACAACAGTTTTCGCTATGTGTTTCGTACAGCAGCCCATGCCACCATGGACAACGTGGCCCTGGCGCGCTACTTGAAGGCACGCAAGATCCCGGTCAAAACCTACAACATGATCAACCAAGACTACGCTTGGGGCCAAGACTCGCGCAAAGACTTCATGTTGTCCATGGCAGCGCTCTACCCAGAGGCCAAGTCCGGGGTAGACCAGTTGCCCAAATTCGGTGCGGGTCAATACGGCACAGAAATTTCAGCCCTGATGTCAAAGCCCGCCGATCTGGTGCATTCCAGTTTGTGGGGTGGCGACTTGCAAGCCTTCATCTTGCAAGCCGCGCCGCGCGGCCTGTTCAAGAAATCGCAGGTCGTGCTGGCTGCGGGTGACCATGTGCTGCCCGGTCTGGGCAACAAAGTCCCTGACGGCACCATCCTTGGCGCACGAGGCGCGTACGGTTTGATGGCACCGCCCTCGCCGCTCAACACCTGGTGGTGGGACACTTACACCAAAGCCAACAATGTGTACCCCGTGCAAGCGCCTTACCGCATGGCGCAGGCCTTGATGGGCTTGAAGCTGGCCGCTGAAAAAGCCATGGCGCAAAACAAGGGGCAAAAACCCACCACCGAAATGCTGGCGGCTTCATTGCGCGGCAGCGAATGGATGTCGCCGGCCGGCAAAATCCGCATGGCTTTGTCCAACGGTCAGCAAGCGATTCAAGACACCGCGATTGGCCGCACGAAATGGGACGAATCCAAAAAAATGGTGCTGCTGCAAGACATCCAGCGCTTTGAAGCAGAGTGCGTCAACCCGCCCTTGAACGTGAAATCCGAAGACTGGCTCAAGTCGGGCTTTGCGGGTGCCAAGTGCAAATAAATCTCTGGCGCAGCCAGGCGGGTTGAAAACATGCAATTGGCTTTGACGATTTTGGTGGACGGTTTGAGCTATGCCGCATGGCTGTTCATCGTCGCCTTGGGCCTGACCTTGGTGTTTGGGGTGCTCAAAATCCTCAACATCGCGCATGGCAGTTTTTACGCGCTGGGGGCGTATGCCGCAGCCAGTGCGGTTGCCGCGGTCAGCAGCTTGAACGCATCGCCCTATCTCTCCTTGTCGGCCATGTTGGCGGCGGCCGTGGCGATCGCTTTGATGGTCGCCCCGCTGATCGAGCGCGGCTTGCTGCGTTTTTATTACGGCCGCGACGAGGTGCTGTTGGTTTTGGTCACTTACGCCATGTTCCTCATGTTGGAGGACCTGACCAAGCTGATTTGGGGGGCCAATCCGTATTACGTGTCAGAGCCCTATGGATTGTTTGGCAACATCGACATCGGCAGTCAAAGCTATGTCGGCTATGACGTGTTTTTGATGGCTTTGGCGGTGGTGGTCGGCCTGGTTGTTTGGTGGGGCTTGAACCGGACCCGTTTTGGCAAGATCGTTACCGCCGTGATCCACAGCCCAGAGATCGCCTCGAGCATGGGCATCCGGGTTTCGCGTGTTTACATGGTGGCTTTTGCCATCGGTATTTTTCTGGCAGCGCTCGGCGGCGCCTTCACCGCGCCCATGATCTCGGTGCAGCCTGGGGTGTCGGTGGGCGTGATCATCATTTCCTTTGCCGTGGTCATCATCGGCGGCCTGGGCAGCATCGAAGGCGCGGCCATCGGCGCCTTGATCGTCGGTCTGGCGCGCGCGTTGGCGGTTCACCTGATGCCGACCGCCGAGTTGTTCTCGGTGTATCTGGTCATGGCGCTGGTCCTGATGCTGCGCCCGCAAGGCCTGTTTCAGCGGATTCAAGCGAGAAAAATTTGACCATGCTGCCTTTGCTGACCAGCGCAAGCTTGATTTTCTTGCTCGGCTTGGGCCTGGGCTGGTGGCTGCCCAAGTGGCTGCAGTTCATGCTGACCATGGCCATGGCCAATGGACTGGTGTCCTTGGGCATTGTGTTGCTGATGCGCGGCGGTGTGGTGCCTTTCGGTCAGGGCCTGATGGCGGCCTTGGGGGGTTACGCCGTGGCCTTGGTGTTCATGCACTGGGGTTGGAGCGATGCTGTCGGTTTGCCGCTGATGGGTGGTTTGGTGGCGATGCTGGTCACCGCGCCGTTTGCACCTTTGTTGGCGCGCTACCGTGGGATTTTCTTCTCCATGCTGACCTTGGCCTTGTCGATGGTGGGCTACGGCATGTTGGTGAAAACCGAATCCCTGGGCGGCTCCGATGGTTTCAACATGGGGCGGGTCAGCTTGTTGGGACAGGCACTTGCAGACCACCAGGTGGGCTTCACCTTGCTGGCGGTGACCTTGGGCTTTGTGGTGGTCGCTGGTGTGCTGACCAAGCTGTACTTTGCCTCAACCCGGGGCTTGGTCACCCGTGCGATCCGCGACAACGAACTGCGTGTCGAGTACATGGGGGGCTCGGTGAGTCAGACCATGGCGATCAATTTTGTGATGGCGGCTTTTTTGGCCGGTATGGGTGGCGCTTTGGCGGTCATGGCACTGGGCCATATCGACCCCAATTTCAGTTATTGGACAAGCTCGGGTGAGTATGTGTTTGTGGCGATTTTGGCCGGCAGCCAAAGCGTGGTTGCGGTGCTGCTGTCGGCGGCGGTGCTGGAGGTGGTGCGCTCTTTCTCCAGCTTGTACTTCCCCACCACTTGGCAGTTTGCGCTGGGCTTGTTTTTGTTGCTGGTGATTCGCTTTTTGCCACAAGGCTTGGGCTCGCTGTGGAACAGAAAACAGGAGCAAGCGCCATGAGCGGTTTGTTGCTGCACGCACAAGGCTTGCACAAGCGGTTTGGCGCGGTGGTCGCGGCCCATGACCTGCAGGTGCCGATTCGCACCAGCGAGCGCATCAGCCTGATCGGCAGCAACGGTGCGGGCAAAACCACCTTCGTCAACATGATCACCGGTTATATCCAGCCTGATGAAGGTCGGATCGAGTTTGACGGACAAGACATCACCGGCATGAACCCGCGCCAAATCACCCGACTTGGTGTAGCGCGCTCGTTTCAAATCCCGCAGCTCTACCCGACCCTGTCGGTCTTGGAGAACATGCTGGTGGCGCAAACCTGCCACGACAACCGCTTGTCGCTTTGGCGTGCGGCGTCTACCGCGCAATCGCGTGAACGCGCCGAGGCGGTGTTGTCGCGTTTCAACCTGCTCGAGCAGCGACACCGATGGGTGGCTGAGTTGCCCGGCGGCATGCGGAAATTGGTGGACATTGCGCTGGCGATGACCGGCGCCCCCAAACTGCTGCTGTTGGATGAGCCCACCAGCGGCGTGGCCGCCGAAGAAAAATTTCCCATGATGGACACCGTGATGCAGGCGCTCGATGGCCAGCAGCTGACCGCCTTGTTTGTTGAGCACGACATGGACATCGTGAGCCGTTACTGTGATCGGGTGATTGCTTTTTACAGTGGTCGCATCATTGCCGATGATCTGCCCGCTGTCGCCTTGGCCAATGCCGATGTGCGCCGCTACGTCACCGGTGAGCGCGACCCGCAGGAGGCCAGCCATGCTTGAACTGCAAGACCTGCATGTGGACATCGCCTCGGCGCAGGTGTTGCGTGGCTTTTCACTGTCGCTGCCCCAAGGCCAAATGGTGGGTTTGGTTGGGCGCAACGGTGCGGGCAAAACCAGCACCATGCGCAGCATCATGGGCCATTTGCCTGTCCGCCAAGGCCTGCTGCGTTGGGACGGACAGGACCTCACCCAGTTGCCGCCCGAGGCACGTGCCGGTTTGGGCGTGGGTTACATGCCCGAAGACCGAGGTTTGGTGCCCGAGCTGACCGTGGAAGAAAACATGCTGATCCCGCTGTGGGTCAGCAAAACCTTGGTGGTGCAAGACCGCATGCGCTTGGTCTACCAGGTGCTGCCCGAGTTGAAAGAGATGTCGGACCGCCGGGCATTGCTGTTGTCAGGTGGCCAGCAAAAACTCGTGGCCTTGGGGCGTGCATTGGCGGTGGGTAAGCGCCTGCTGTTGCTGGATGAACCGTTCGAGGGGGTGGCGCCGGCCTTGTCGATGCGCATTGCCGAAGTGTTGCATCATCTTAAGGGCGCAGAGCTGTCTGTGTTGATTTCCCAGTCTGACCTGAACCACTCAAGTGGTTTGCTCGACAGCACCGTGGTGATCGAGCGCGGCGCAAACCAGGCCGTCAGTAGATAAACACCTTCCCCGGGTTCATGATGTTTTTCGGGTCGAGCGCATGCTTGATTGTGCGCATCATGCTCACCGCGCCGCTGCCTGCCTCGCTCACCAAGAAATCCATCTTGTGCAAGCCAATGCCGTGTTCACCGGTGCAAGTGCCTTCCAAGGCCAGGGCGCGGGCCACCAACTGGTGGTTGAGCGTTTCGGCGGTGGCGCGTTCTTCGGCGCTGTCAGGGTCGATCAAATAGCCAAAGTGGAAATTGCCGTCACCGACATGGCCAACCAAAAAATAAGGGATGCCTGACGCGTCCACCTCGGCCACTGAGGCGAGCAGGCAGTCAGCCAAACGAGAGATAGGCACACAGGTGTCGGTGCTCATGACCCGGCAGCCGGGGCGGCTTTGGATGCCTGCAAAGTAGGTGTTGTGCCGCGCGGTCCACAAACGGGTGCGTTCTTCGGGCGTGGTCGCCCATTCAAACGCCTGTCCTTGGTGGTCGTTGGCAATCTCTTGCACCGTCTCGGCTTGCTCTTTCACGCTCGCGGGTGAGCCGTGGAACTCCATGAGCAACATCGGCTGCTCGGGCAGCGTGAGCTTGGAATGCACGTTGACCATGCGCACCGCGTTGGCGTCGATCAACTCGACCCGCGCAATCGGTATGCCCATTTGGATGATTTGTATCGTGGTGCGCACCGCCGCCTCGATCGAAGGAAACGAGCAAGTCGCAGCCGACACCGCCTCGGGCAAGGGGTAGAGCTTCAAGGTGATTTCGGTGATCACGCCCAACGTGCCTTCGCTGCCCACCATCAGGCGGGTCAGGTCGTAGCCGGCCGAGGACTTGCGTGCGCGGGTACCGGTGCGGATGACTTCGCCGCTGGCGGTGACCACTTGCAGGCCCAATACGTTTTCGCGCATCGTGCCGTAGCGCACCGCGTTCGTGCCGCTGGCGCGGGTCGCGCTCATGCCGCCAATCGAGGCGTCCGCGCCCGGATCGATCGGGAAAAAAAGCCCGGTGCTTTTGATCTCTTCATTGAGCTGCTTGCGGGTGACACCGGCTTGCACCGTGACCGTCAGGTCTTCGGGGTTGATGGAGAGCACCTGGTTCATGCGGCTGAGGTCGATGCTGATGCCGCCTTCAACCGCCAGCAAATGGCCTTCCAAGGACGAGCCCACGCCAAACGGGATGACCGGCACGCCATGGTCGGCGGCCAGCGCCACGGCGCGTGACACATCCTCGGTGCTGAGCGCGAACACCACGGCGGCCGGCGGCGGGACCGTGGTGTAGGCCGACTCATCGCGTCCGTGCTGCTCGCAGACGACTTGGGCGGTAGAGCATCGGTCGCCAAAAGCCGCCCGAAGGGCATCCAAGAACACCTGCGGCACATGGCGTTGGTTGACAGCAGGCATCAGGTGCAAGGCAGTGTTGGGTGCGTTCATGGCGAGTCTCCTGGATGCTGCATTCTAGGAAGAAACCATGCTTGGCGGTGGTTTGGCTGTCACTTGTGTTTGGCTGAGAGAATACAGATAACTTACAGGAAAAAGCACATGGGCAACAGACTCACACAAATCACTACCCGCACCGGCGACGATGGCACCACCGGCTTGGGCGATAACCGCCGCGTCAGCAAAAACAGCTTGCGGGTGCACGCCATGGGCGAGGTCGATGAACTCAACTCGCACATCGGCGTGCTGTTGTGCGAAGACATGCCAGAAGGGGTGCGCAGCTTGTTGGTTGAGGTGCAGCACCAACTCTTCAATTTGGGTGGGGAGCTGAGCATACCCGGCTTTGAACTGCTCAAAACGGAAGCGGTGCTGGCTTTGGACCAGGCGCTGGAGGCGCACAACCAAGCCTTGCCCAAACTGCAAGAGTTCATCTTGCCTGCGGGTAGCCGGGCGGCCGCCTTGTCACATGTCTGCCGCACCGTGGCGCGACGTGCTGAGCGGGCGGTGGTGGCACTCGGCGCAGAAGAGGCCTTGAACGACACCCCGCGTCAGTACCTCAACCGCTTGTCTGACCTGATGTTTGTGCTTGCCCGTGTGCTCAACCGCATGAACGGTGGCGACGACGTGTATTGGAAAAGCCAACGGATGGTGGCAGGCAAGTAACACCTGCACCTATCACTTCTTCATCGCCAAAATCCAATCGACCAAGAGGTTGATTTCCTGCTGGCTCAAATTGAGGAAGGCCGGCATCAAGCTGCGGCCGCCACCTGCCCAGACGCCTTTGCCGCCATTGCGGATTTTGTCGGCCAGGTAAGCCCGGGCATCGGGGTCGCCGTGGTATTTCTCAGCGATCTTCTCGTAGGAGGGCACGGACATGGTGTGTGTGTCAATGCTGTGGCAGCCCAAGCAGGCTTTCTCTTTGGCCAATGCCTGCGCATCTTGTTGGGCAAAAGCAAAAACCGGTAAACAACCAATCACAATGGCCAGCAACCTCATAGGAAAAACTCCTTTAAATAAGGAGATTCTATTTTTTTGGGCTGACCCACCGATTCAAAAGAATTTGACCTGGGCAGGCGAGGGAGAAGCGGGGTCGGTCAGGGCGGCGCCAGCAAGGCCTCGCGCAAGGCCGGCGCGGAGGTTCGGGGCGACAGCCAGATGCCAAAGAACAGCCGCGCAAATTCTGGATCGCGGATCTCTCCCCGAGGTTCTCCGTTGTGCCAGAACACGGCGGATTCACCCGGACGATGCAGCCCCAGCAGTCGGTCCCCTTTGCGCACATTGGGAAAGACCCGCTGCATGTCGCTCAGCCACTGCTTTTCTTGAACGGCAGAGAAAGCCCCGACCCGGCGCATTTCTTGGAGTGAGCGTTTGGCGATGTCTTTGGCGGCGAAAGGACGCAGGTAGTTCAACTCCAGCGCCAACCGCTGGTTCTCGCCAGCTTCAGGTTGGAAGTCAGGGGCGGTCCACAAACTGACCAGGTAGACATCAAAGCCGAAATAGGTGTAGAGCGATTGGCTACGGTAGGCCAGGCTGGGTTCGAGCTTGGCCATGGCTTGAGGCAGGGTGGAGACCGTTGGCAGGGTCGTCGCAACAGGGCTTTGGGCCCAGCAGGGCCAGGCCAAGTAGCAACTCAGGCTGACGGCCCGCAGGCAGGCAAGGAGCAGAGGAGGCATACCCAAGGGGCCCATGGTCAACACAGCCTCAGCGAGGCGACAACACCGACATGGTCAGGCGCGACACGCAACTGATGCGGCCTTCGTCATCTGTCATGTCGATTTGCCAGACCTGGGTGCTGCGGCCGATGTGAACTGGCCGCGCAATGCCCGTGACCCAACCGCTGCTGACGCCTCGTATGTGGTTGGCATTGATGTCCAAGCCGACCGCGCGGTGATCCACCGGGCAGGAATAAAAAGCGCCGCAAGAACCCAAGGTTTCAGCCAACAACACATTGGCGCCGCCATGGATCACGCCATAGGGCTGTTTGGTGCGGTGGTCTACCGGGATGCGTCCACGGATGAAATCGGGACCGACTTCAAGAAACTCCATGCCCAGGCTTTCGCAGGCCGTCTGGTGGTGGTTATCGGTGAGGATGTGAATGCTGATCGGTTTGGTCCAGATGGCGGCCATGTGCATACCTTGCAAAACAAGCCCGCATCTTAGGGGCAAAGCCCAGGCGCAGCCCGGTTGAACACTGATAACCTGTTGGCGCATGAACACTGCCAATCCTCCGCCCCCGTTTGTCCCTCAAATACGCTTGTACCAGCAGTGGCTGGCCGAGCACCGTCACTTGCATTTCGACGATTACCAAACCATGTGGCAATGGTCGGTCACCCACCTCGAGGACTTTTGGCAATCGGTTTGGGACTACCTCGACCTGCAATCGCCCACCCCGCACAGCATGGTGCTCGAGCGCAATGTCATGCCTGGCGCGCGGTGGTTTGTCGGCGCGCAAGTGAATTACGCCCAGCAGGTACTGCGCCATGTGGACGCGGCCCACGCGGCGGGCATGCCCGCCATCATCAGCAACAACGAACGCGGGCAGCGCCGCGAACTTGCTTGGCCAGAGTTGAAACGACAAGTCGCGACACTGGCGTTGCACCTGCAAGCCCAAGGCGTCCACCCCGGTGACCGGGTGGCGGCTTACTTGCCCAACATCCCCGAGACCATAGTGGCGTTCTTGGCGGTGGTGAGCATCGGCGGCATTTGGAGCGTTTGCGCGCCCGACATGGGCACCAACGCGGTGGTCGATCGTTTCAAGCAAATCACGCCCAAGGTATTGATCGGTGTGGACGGGGTCACCTATGGCGGCAAAGACCACGAGCGCATCAGCGTGGTCCATGAATTGCGAGCGGCCCTGCCCAGTGTGACCCATGTGGTGCTGTATCAAAACCTGGGCGGCATGCCGCCTTTGGCCGACAGCACCGACTGGGCCGAAGTCATGCAGCGCCAAGACGCGGCGGTGCAAGCCTTTGCGCCGCAGTGGATGCCGTTCAACCACCCGCTGTGGATTGTGTATTCGAGTGGCACCACCGGCTTGCCCAAACCTTTGGTGCACGACCACGGCGGCACGCTGGTCAATGGCATGGCGCACAAAAACCTGCATTACGACGTGGCCTGCAGTTACGAGCCCAATTCCTGGGGCGAGCGTTTTCTTTGGTACAGCTCGACTGGTTGGGTCATGTGGAACGCGCAACTGAGCGGGCTGCTCAGCGGTACCACCTGCGTGATTTACGACGGCAACCCTGGCGGCTCGAGAGACAAGCCGGATTGGGGTGTGTTGTGGCGTTATGCCGCGCAAGAAAAAATCACTTTCTTTGGTGGTGGCGCGGCGTTTTTCACCAACTGCATGAAGGCGGGCTTGGACTTGTCCAGCATCCCCGGCTTGGACAGCATCCGCGCCTTGGGTGCGACCGGCTCGCCTTTGAGTGCCGAGGTGCAGCAATGGGGCACCCAGCAGTTCAAGCAGGTGGTTGCCAAAGCAGGGGTGCAGCGCCCCGAGATATGGTGGTGCAATATTTCTGGCGGTACCGATGCGGGCGCCTATGTGGGCGGCCACCGCGACCTGCCCATGGTGCCCGGCGAAATGCAATGCCGCATGCTGGGCGTGTCGGTCCATGCCTTCAACGAGCAAGGCCAAGCCGTGATGGACGAAGTGGGCGAGCTGGTGGTGACCCAACCGCTGCCGTGCATGCCCCCCTTCTTCTGGGGCGACCAAGACAACCAGCGTTATTTGGGCAGTTACTTTGACACCTTCCCCGCAGGCGTGGGTCGCCGGCCCGGCGGTGGCGACCTGGGGCCAGAGGCAGGCGCGGTGTGGCGGCATGGCGACTGGCTCAAGATCACGCCCGAAGGCCGCGCCGTCATTTATGGCCGCAGCGACGCCACCATCAACCGCCACGGCTTGCGCATGGGTACCAGCGAGTTGTACAGCGCGGTCGAAGCCCTGCCCGAGGTGTTGGACAGCATGGTGGTGGACCTGGAGTACCTGGGCAAAGACAGTTACATGCCTTTGTTTGTGGTGTTGCGCGAAGGTGTGCTGCTGGACGAGGCCTTGCGCAGCCGCTTGAACACGGCGATCCGCACCGCGCTCAGCCCCCGCTTTGTGCCCGACGAGCTGTTTCAAGTGGCCGAAATCCCGCGCACCTTGTCGGGCAAAAAACAAGAGCTGCCGATCAAGAAACTCATGCTCGGCCAGCCGCTGGAGAAAGTGCTCAACAAAGACGCCATGGCCAATCCCGGTTGTTTGGATTGGTATGTGGCGATGGCGCAAAGGCATTTGGCGAATCTTTCGCCTGCAATATCCCCAACCCAAACTTTCTCAAATCCACCACCAAGCCAAGCCGTTTAACATCTCTGTTTCGTCAGCGCACAGACAACCGGAGCATTCATGGCCAAGACCGCATTCCACTGGGACGATCCGTTTTTACTCGACCAGCAACTGACCGAAGACGAGCGCATGATTCGCGAGGCCGCGGCCGCCTACTGCCAAGACAAACTGCTGCCACGCGTCACCGAAGCTTTCCGGCACGAGAAAACCGATGTATCCATCTTCCGTGAAATGGGCGCGCTCGGTCTGCTTGGCCCGACCATTCCTACCGAGTACGGCGGCCCTGGCTTGAGCTATGTCGCCTATGGACTGATTGCCCGCGAAGTCGAGCGTGTGGACTCCGGCTACCGCTCGATGATGAGCGTGCAGTCTTCCTTGGTGATGACCCCAATCTTCGAATTCGGCACCGAAGCTCAGCGTCAAAAATTCCTGCCCAAGTTGGCCACTGGCGAGTGGATTGGTTGCTTTGGTTTGACCGAGCCCGACCACGGCTCGGACCCGGCCAGCATGGCCAGTCGCGCCCACAAGGTCAAGGGCGGCTACCAGCTCAGCGGCAACAAGATGTGGATCTCCAACTCACCCATCGCCGACGTGTTTGTGGTCTGGGCCAAAGAGGTCAGCGAGTCGGGCGCGGTCGGCCCTATCCGTGGCTTCATTTTGGACAAGGGCATGGCCGGTTTGAGTGCGCCTGCCATCCACAGCAAGGTGGGTTTGCGCGCCTCGATCACCGGTGAGATCGTGATGGACAACGTGTTCGTGCCCGAAGACAACGCCTTCCCCGAGGTGCAGGGTTTGAAGGGCCCGTTCACCTGTTTGAACAGCGCCCGCTATGGCATTGCCTGGGGTGCCTTGGGTGCGGCTGAAGACTGTTTTCACCGCGCACGCCAGTACACCTTGGACCGCCAGCAGTTTGGTCGCCCGCTCGCGGCCAACCAACTCATCCAGAAAAAACTCGCCGACATGCAAACCGACATTGCGCTCGGCCTGCAAGGCTGTTTGCGCTTGGGCCGCATGAAAGACGAAGGCACGGCGTCCGTTGAAATCACCTCCATCTTGAAGCGCAACTCCTGCGGCAAAGCGCTGGACATCGCCCGGATGGCGCGCGACATGATGGGCGGCAACGGCATCAGCGACGAATTTGGCGTGGCGCGCCATTTGGTCAACCTCGAGGTGGTCAACACCTACGAGGGCACACACGATATCCACGCGCTCATCTTGGGCCGCGCCATCACCGGCATCGCGGCTTTCGCCAATTGAAAAAACAGCGGATCGTGGTGGGTTTGAGCGGCGGGGTGGACTCGGCGGTGAGCGCGCTCTTGCTCAAGCGACAAGGCCACGAGGTGATCGGCATCTTCATGAAAAACTGGGAGGATGACGATGACGACGAGTACTGCTCCACCAAGCAAGACTTCATTGACGCGGCCGCCGTCGCCGATGTGATGGGTATCGAGATCGAGCATGTGAATTTCTCGGCCGACTACAAAGACCGTGTGTTCGCTGAGTTTTTGCGCGAATACCAAGCCGGGCGCACACCCAACCCGGACATCTTGTGCAACGCCGAAATCAAATTCAAAGCGTTCTTAGACCATGCCCTGCGTTTAGGTGCTGACAAAATCGCCACCGGCCATTACGCGCGGGTGCGCCACAACACCGACACGGGTTTGTTCGAGTTGCTCAAAGGCGTGGACGCCAGCAAAGACCAAAGCTATTTTTTGCACCGCTTGAGCCAAGCGCAGCTGTCGCAGACCTTGTTTCCCGTGGGCGAGATTGAAAAAACCCAGGTGCGCCGCATCGCAGACGAGGCGGGCCTGCCCAACGCCCGCAAGAAAGACTCGACCGGCATTTGCTTCATTGGCGAGCGACCTTTTCGCGAATTTTTAAACCGCTACATCGCCAAAGCGCCCGGCCCGATCAAAAACGATGCCGGTCGCGTGATTGGCCAACACCAGGGCCTGAGCTTTTACACCTTGGGGCAGCGCCAAGGTTTGGGGATTGGCGGCATCAAAGCAAAGGGTGCGCAACGCGGCGGCGGTGAACACGCGCCATGGTTTGTCGCCCGTAAAGACATGGCGAGCAATACCTTGTGGGTGGTGCAAGGCCATGACCACCCCTGGCTGTTGTCTGCGCAGTTAGAGGCTGACGACTTGAGTTGGATTGCTGGTGTGCCACCCGAAGCTGGCGCGTTCCATGCCAAAACCCGTTACCGCCAGCAAGACGCGGCATGCACACTGGGCTGGCAAGCCCAACAGATGCAACTGGGTTTCCCGCAAGCGCAATGGGCGGTCACGCCGGGACAGTCAGCCGTGTTGTACGCTGGGGACCTGTGTTTGGGTGGCGGGGTGATCCAACACGCCAGCGCTGAAACCAGCGCGTTGGCGGCTTGAACGGCTCAAGCGGCGGTGAGCCAGTAGCCTGCATTGAACGGGCTGCTCATGCGCAAGGCCAAAGGAGACACATCGACCAATTTGTCGGTGGGCATTTTTTCGCCATCGCCCAGGTCAATGCCTTGGGTATCGGCCAGATCGGTGCGCTCTGCCGCGGCCGCGCGGGCCACGGAGAATGAGTAGAAGCAGCGGAAAGCCACTTTGCGCTCGGACCAGAATTCGGCGGCTTCACGAAACACATCCAAGAGCTGTTCGCGGGCCTCTTTGTCAAATTTGGCATGCGCAGGGATATGCTCCAACACCAAGATGAAACCAGGCTGCGGGCCAGACTTGTACAGCGCATCACTCATGCTGTCGAACAAGGTATCGAAATTCTTGCTGGACTGGGCCGGAAAGATGAACTGCTGTGCAGTCAGGTCCAGGATGTCTTGCTTGCTCTGGGCTGACGACAAGTTGGCATATAAGAAATGGTGGCCCAACTGACCAGCGGCGTCTTGTAGATCAGCGACCCGGAAAGCCCGGATGGATTGAACAATGTTGTTTTTAACCGTACGCAAAGGCATGTCCATCGCCACAGTATTCCTAAAATAAGGACCTCGAACCTGGCGGCTGAGGTCCGGGTTAACCCGAAATCGATC
>CAMCES010000029.1 GCA_945873925.1 Bordetella parapertussis | reverse complement strand
CCAGGGGAATACTGATGCAAAGCACGAGCAGCAGGGTGCGCAGACGAATGCCGCCTTGGTCATTGCCTACCGTTTCTTCCTCCAGGGCCATGGAGGTGTCGTGTTCATGCGCCTGCCTGTGCGCCATGAGCGCAGTGGCTGCATCCGGTAAAAAAAATCAATCAAGCAGGTGAATGGAATTTGAGCTTGCGGGACCGCATCTTATTGGGCCCCGACCCCTGGCAAAAACTGCGATTGACCAGCCGAGAAAAAACACTCTTGGTGTCATTGATTCACGCCAAAGACCACACCCTGGAGTCTGGTGCTTTGTGCGATTTGTTTTCTGCGGAAGATGCAGATGTTGGTATGAGCAAGCATGCGCTTGAGGAGTTGATCGCCCGTTTGCGTAAAAAATTCAAATCGGTTCAAACCGATGACGCCGAGCCGGCCATCAAATCGGTTTGGGGCATTGGCTACCAACTCTGTGTGCCCATCACCTTGGTTTACTGAGTCAGGTTGATTTCAACGAGCCAGAGGCAAGCAAAGCTTTGGTGTCGCTTTTTCCGCCCAACAAAATCCCTTTGTGAAAAACCATGGGAAAGGTCGGCCAACCTGTCCACATTTTCAGTGCATTGCGTCGACGCCACTGGCTCAAGTAGCTGCCATATTCCAAATAGACATGTGTGAACCCTGCTTGGTCAAGTGCCTTTCGCACGGCGGTGACTTCGGGGTTTTGCGCCATGCCAACCACCACCAAATCGTTTTTTTCAATCGCGTGTTGAACTTCCAGCACGATGTCTTGGTGTGCCATGGCTATTTGGGCCTGAATGGCAGGGTGGATGTGGCTTTCGTCTAGGATGGGTCTGCTCATGGGTTGATTTCTGTGTGCTTGAAAGGGTTGAGTTTACGCAAACGGTGCGCATCGATCTTCACGCCATCCCATGGCATGTCTCTTGCTATGCAGAAGTCAACCCGCATTTCACCATGACCAACGTGATCATCCCTCCATCGCCGCAGTGCCAGAGCTGTCAGTACCTGATGCCATCTCAGTCCTCCAAAACGGGGTTGCGCTGTGGCTTTGCCTATTTCAAAGCTACTGAAATGGCGCGTAAATTCAAGCTGATGAGCCATTACCCCGAGGTCAAATCATTCAATGCGTGTGAAAAATGGGCGCCAAAATAGTGCGAAGTTGTTAGCAATTCACCCTTGCGGGGCATATCTTGCGCTGCCCTTATCATGGAGTTAACCATGACTGCCATTGAAACCACGCTTATTTATTTGTTGTTTGCCGTCTCCGGCGTGGTGGCGTGTCGACTGATGCATCTGCCGGCCATCTTGGGATATTTGATCGCTGGCGTTTTCTTGGGTCAAGGGGGCGTCTTGGTCATGGAAAACGAGGGCGCGGTGTCTGCCGTGGCCGAGATGGGCGTGGTGCTGTTGATGTTTGTGATCGGCCTTGAGTTCAACCTGCCTAAGTTGCTCAAGCTCAGGAAAATGGTTTTTGGTTTTGGAATGGCACAAGTGATGCTCATGCTCATGGGTACTTTGCTCGGCCATGCCTTGATTTACATGGTGCTGTCACTTTGGCAGATGCCTTGGGACCTGACATGGCAAGGCGCCGTGGTACTGGGCGCGGCCATGGCCATGTCCAGCACGGCCATCCTGTTCAAGTTGATGGCCGAGCGCTCAGAGATGGAAACCCCCCACGGTCGCCGGGTGATCGGGGCATTGCTGTTTCAGGATTTGGCCGTGGTGCCCTTTTTGGTGTTGATTCCTGCCTTGAACAAAATGAACGAAGGCAACATCTGGACCGAGTTGTCTGTCGCCTTGGGTAAGGCGACGTTGGTGGTGATCATTTTGTTGTGGGGAGGACAAAAGGTGATGCGTTACTGGTTGCACTTGGTTGATCGCCGCAACAGTGATGAGTTGTTCATGCTCAACATCTTGTTCATGACTTTGGGGTTGGCTTGGTTGACCGAGCATGCGGGCTTGTCCATGGCAATGGGGTCTTTTTTGGCGGGTATGTTGATTGCTGAAACCGACTTCAAGCAACGTGTCGAAGAAGACATACGTCCTTTCCATGATCTGCTGCTTGGGCTGTTTTTCATCACCATCGGGATGAAACTGGATTGGCAGGTGTTGCAGATTCAGTGGCCTTGGGTGTTGGTGTTGACCGTGATTCCGGTGGCGATCAAGGCGTTGTTGATTGGCATACTGGCCTATGCCAGCGGAGCCAGCAATGGTGTGGCTGCACGAACAGGTATATATCTCGCGCAGGCTGGGGAGTTTGGTTTTGTCCTCTTGACCCTGGGCTTGGACCAGTCCTTGATTGACCCACGGTGGTCCAACCCGGTGCTGGCCGCCATGGTTTTGTCCATGCTGATTTCGCCACTGCTGATCCAGCATGCTGATCGCTTGATCTACCGTTTTTCGCCAGACGATTGGTTGGCCCAGTCGTTGCAGATCACCACCGTTGCCAAACACGCTATCAGCATCGATCACCATGTGATTCTTTGCGGCTTTGGTAACACGGGTCGAAGCATGGCTCAGTTGTTTGAGTTGAACGGTATTTCCTACATTGCACTGGATGTCAATGCGGAAGTGGTGAAAGCAGGTGTGTTGGCGGGGCACCATGTCGAAGTGGGTGACTCTTCGCAGTTGTCCTATTTGATGTCTGCTGGTTTGGCCAGGGCCTCGGCAGTGGTGATCAGTTTTGACGACACCCTGGCATCCTTGAAAGTGCTGGAGTGGGTGAAGTTGCATGTTTCCCATGTGCCGGTGGTGGTGCGCACCCGTGATGACCATGACATGAACTTGCTGAAGGCTGCTGGTGCCAGCGAAGTGGTTCCCGATGCCTTTGAGATGAGTTTGAGTTTGGCAACCCAAACCTTGACCCGGCTTGGTTTTTCAGAGGAAAAACTCCATCTGCTGGTGTCCGAGCAACGTCGAACGCAATACGCTGGCTTGAAAGATGCCCCAAATTAGGTGGGTTTGAGGTTCATTTTTTACTTTTCATGCCGATATCAAAATGGTCTTCTCGTTTTGCTGAGTGGGTAGCTGGATACAAACATCCTTCAATGCATGCAAAACTGCTGAAAAAATGTGTTTGAGATAAACAAAAAGGGGTCGTCATGTCTGAAAAAATATTCCATTCCATTTCATCGCAGCTGGCCCCCTGTGCCTGTTGCACTCCGCCTGTTTCGGGCGGAACAGCCGGCTTAGGCCGTCGCAACTTTCTGGGTTGGGGTGCGGCAGGCGCTTTGGCAGGTGGTTTGTCCTTGGTGGGTGCACCGTCTGCTTGGGCTGCCAGTGGCCATTACGAATCCATGTTGGTCAACTGCATTGACCCCCGTTTCACCACCTTGAGCTGGCAGTACATGGGCCTGATACAAGGGGTGAGTCGAGACAAGCTGGAAGATAACTACAGCCACTTTGTGATGGCTGGCGGACCCATTGGTGCGGTGCATCCCAAGTTCGAAGCTTGGCATAAGACATATTGGGAAAACCTGGACATCACCGTGTCTTTGCACCACATCAAGCGCGTGGTGGGTCTCAGCCACCGTGACTGTGGTGCAGCCAAGCTGGCGTTTGGAGAAGCAGCTGTCTCCAACAAAGAAAACGAATCACAAGCCCATGGTGAGGCTTTGGCCATCTTCAGAGAAATGGTTAAAAAACGTCACCCTAAGTTGAGCGTCATCACCGGCGTGATGGATATCAATGGCAAAGTTGATCTGATGGGTTGATGCTCAGAGCTGGTCTAGGAAGGCCAGCAACAGGTGGTTGACCGCCTCAGCCTGTTCTTGCTGAACCCAGTGGCCGGCGCCGGGCAGCAAGTGACACAGCCGCATGTCCGCGCATGCGGTTGTTTGCATTTTCTCGACAGCCCCAGGGAATTGGTAGACCCCCCAATCGGCTTCGCCTGCGATAAAGGCACTGGGCACTTCGATGCGTTGTCCGCCATACCTTGCCAATTCACCAAAGCATGCTTTGTCCGTGGCGCAGCGGTACCACTGCAAGCCACCTTGGAAGCCGCGCTGTTGGTACGCCTGCACATAGACGTCCAGGTCGCTGTCGGGCAGCCATTGACAAGCTTCTATCTGGGCTTGGGATGGCATGAACGGGGCAACCGCTTGTGCCATCGTGGCATGGCCCGGCATCACGTAGTAATGGGGCAGGGCTGCCAGCACATCCGCACGCCAAGCGCTCAAGGGGCGGGGATGGTTTTCAGCCCAATCCGCGCTTTTCACATGGTAGTAGGCTCTTAAAAAATCGTGCAAACCTTGGCTGGCGAGCCACATGTCTTGGTTGGCTTGCGGACCTGCGTAATACCACTGGTAATGTTGGCGGGGGGGCCGAAGTTGCCCCAAAGCGTGCACTTCGTTGGTCAGTGCGTCATGGACGGATGCCCAATCCTGGGCATTGGGCGGGCCAGCGAAGGGGGCGCTCATCAGCATGACTGCACGAAACACATCTGGACGCGTAAGCGCGGCCCAGGCCGCCACTGGCGAACCAAAGTCATGTCCCACCACTGCATGCACTTGGTTGATCTGCAAGTTCTCCAGCAAGTCCAACAGGTCTTTCACCAAATGCAACATGCTGCTGGCCTGCCAGTCACCCATGAAACGGTCATCGCTGCCTGTGGTGCTGCCGTAACCGCGCTGGTCAGGTGCGATCACATGGAACCCAGCATCGGCCAGGGCTGTCAATTGGTGTCGCCAACTGAAGGCCAACTCGGGAAATCCATGTAACAGAAGCACCGTTGGGTGATCCGGGTTGCCAGCTTGCAAAAAATGCATTTGCAGACCATGGGCTGTGGCGGTGAAGCCAGAGTCAACGCCCGGTGGCAATCGCAAGGGCTTGAGCGTCTTTGTAGCCATGGGCAGATCGGTTGTTGGGTTGGCCACCGCCGTGGTCATGCGCTGGCCACGGCATTGTCAAAGCGCAACGGCAACTGACGCAAGCGCTGACCTGTCAGCGCAAAAACAGCGTTGGCGATCGCTGGTGCAATCGGCGGCAGGCCTGGTTCGCCCACGCCTTGTGGCTGCGCATCGCTTGGCACGATGTGTGTTTCCACCACTGGCGCCTGGTCGATGCGCAGCAAAGGGTAATCATGGAAATTGCTCTGCTGCACCTGGCCCTTTTCAAAGCGGATGTTGCCCCACAAGGCAGCGCTCAGACCCATCATGACCGACCCTTCCATTTGCTGGGCGATGCTGTCTGGGTTGATGGCGGTACCGCAATCGATGGCGCAGACCACACGGTGCACACGTATCTGATTGGCATTCACCGACACCTCGGCCACTTGGGCCACGATCGAACCAAACGACTCGTGCATGGCCATGCCCCAGGCCCGACCTTGCTGTTGCGCAGCTGTGGGCACGGGGCCCATACCAGCTTTGTCAGCGGCCATTTGCAACACGCGCGCGTGGCGCGGGTGGTTTTTCAGCATGGACAAACGAAACGTGAGGGGGTGTTGACCTGTGGCATGGGCCACTTCATCGACAAAACTTTCCTTGAAAAAAGCCTGGTGCGAATGACCCACAGAGCGCCATGAGCCGATGGGGATGGGCAGGTCGATCGCGGTGTGACTGATCTTTGCATGGGGCCATTCATAGGCTTGGTCAAATGCGCCTTCTGCCGTTGTTTTGTCCGGGCCAGCGCCGGGCATGTCCAGCATGCGGCGAATGAATTGGGGGGCAATAGCTTGGCTGCTGGCGTGGTTGACCCATGCCAACACCTGTCCTTGCTTATTCAAGCCGGCTTGGTAGCGGCTCACACAAGCAGGACGGTAGAAATCGTGTTGCATGTCTTGGCTGCGGTCCCACAACATTTGCACGGGTTTGCCTTCGCAAGCCAGCGCGATTTGCGCTGCTTGTGCAATGAAGTCCAACTCCAGTCGCCTGCCCAGGCCGGTACCCAACAGGGGCAGGAGCAGTCTCACTTTGTCCTTGGAGATGCCCAAAATGTCAGCGACCACATGGCGGGCTGCACCTGGTATTTGGCTGGGTGCCCAGACGGTGGCGGCGCCGTCCTTGAACCACACGGTGCAGTTCATCGGCTCCATGTTGGCGTGTGCCAAATACGGTGCGCTGTATTCGGCTGTGATTTTTGTCGTTGCGGAGGCGAGCGCTTGTGTGGCGTCGCCATGCTCGAAATAGGTGTGAGCGTCAGCGCTGTCCAAGCCCTGGCGCAAGGCTTTGTCGATGGTTTCACTGCCCCACATGGCCGCGACACCCGTGCCCCATTGAGCATCCACCACGCGCAATGCTTTCATGGCTTGGTAAGTGGACTTGGCCACCACCGCCACACCCCCGCTGGCGCCTTTGGCTGGGGTGAGCGCCACGACTTTTTCCACCCCGGCCATGGCCATGGCTTGGCTGGCATCCATGCTGATCAGCGGGGCACCCACCTCGGGGTTCATGCGCACACAGGCGAACAACAAGCCTTCTGGGCGGTAGTCCATGCCGTACATCGCAGAGCCGTCGACTTTGCTCAGGCCCTCAAGGCGTGGCATGGGCTTGCCAATGAAACTGAATTGCTCGGGTTTTTTCAAGACCACTTGAGTCGGCGCTGCCTGATGTGCAGCCAGGGCAGCGAGTTCACCAAAACGCGCGGACCGCCCATTGCTGTGGCTCACCACGCCCGCATTGACCAGACATTCAGCCGCAGACACCTGCCACTGCTGGGCAGCAGCGGCAACCAACATGGCCCTGGCACTCGCACCTGCTTCGCGCATGGGCAACCACAGGTCTTTGATGCTGGAGGATCCGCCGGTGGCGACCAGGCCGATTTCGCGCATGGCTTTATGGGTCATGAACTGGGCAAACTGCTTGAACTTGCCTTGGTCGTCGGGGTGAAAAGGCAAGCCATCGGCTGCCACCACTTGGTTGTTGTAGATGTTGTCAAAGCTAGAGGACTCAAGGATGATTTGGTCCCAGCGGGCATCGAGTTCGTCGGCCAATAGCATCGCCAAACCGGTGAACACCCCTTGCCCCATCTCGCCCTTGCTCATGACAATGCTGACCCTGTCGTCTTCACCAATGCGCACCCAGCCATTCAGAGCAGTCTTGCCCATCTCGGGTGTCAGTGGTGACGCCGGGTTCAAGCGTTGCCGGGGCGGCAAGAAGCCCCAACCCACCACCAATGTGCCTGCCCCAGCGACCATGGCGCCCAAAATATGTCTGCGTTTCATTTTGTTCCTTGTGATTGGGTGTCAATGCGCGCTGCCGTTCCCTTGAACCCAACCTTAACTGTAAAAGAAGGTCATTGTCATGAATGGCACAGGCGCGCACTGGATGCCATGACATGAAACCAGCTATGCACCATGAGAGAGCATTTTTTGCACTTAAAAAGTGCAACATATTCTATGCACTTTTTAAGTGCATAATTTGATGCCTAGCAAAGGTCGATGTCTGGCTGAAAAGGGATTGTTTTGATCACCCAATCGCATGAACCGGCTACTGAATCCGATCTTCCTTGACTTTCAGGCAGGCGGGGTGTGCGTGGCACAAAAGATGCAAGACAATGCTGATCTCTGATTTTCAAACCAACCTCTCCAGGAGAAATTGATGGCCAAGACCGTCGCCGACGTCATGAAGGACGTCAAGGAACACGAAATCAAGTTTGTTGATTTTCGTTTTACCGATACCCGTGGCAAAGAACAGCACGTGAGTGTGCCCATTTCCCACTTCGATGAAAGCAAATTCACCGACGGCCATGCATTTGACGGCTCTTCCATTGCCGGCTGGAAAGGCATCGAGGCTTCTGACATGTTGCTCATGCCAGATGCCAACACCGCATTCTTGGACCCCTTCTTTCAAGAGCCTACCTTGGTGCTGTCTTGCGACGTGCTCGAGCCCGGCGACGGCAAAGCCTACGACCGCGACCCCCGCTCGATTGCCAAGCGCGCAGAAGCCTATTTGAAATCCTCTGGATTGGGCGACACCGCCTATTTCGGACCAGAGCCAGAGTTCTTCATCTTTGACAACGTGCAGTGGGGCAATGAAATGTCCGGCGCGTTCTTCAAGATCGACGAATACGAAGCCCCATGGAGCAGCAGCGCCAAAATCGAAGGCGGCAACCGCGGCCACCGTCCCACCGTCAAGGGCGGCTATTTCCCCGTGCCACCCGTGGACAGCTCACAAGACTTGCGTGCTGAAATGGTCATGATCCTCGAAGAAATGGGTATCCCTGTGGAAGTTTTCCACCATGAAGTGGCGGGCGCTGGTCAAAACGAAATTGGCACCAAGTTCAGCACCCTGGTTGAGCGCGCCGACTGGACCCAAAAACTGAAATACGTGGTTTGGAATGTGGCCAATGCCTATGGCAAAACCGCCACCTTCATGCCCAAGCCACTCGTTGGCGACAACGGTTCAGGCATGCACGTTCACCAGTCCGTCTGGAAAGACGGCAAAAACCTGTTTGCTGGCAAAGGCTACGCTGGTTTGAGCGACACCGCCTTGTTCTACATTGGCGGCATCATCAAACACGCCCGTGCACTCAATGCGATCACCAACCCCACCACCAACAGCTATAAGCGTTTGGTGCCGGGCTTCGAAGCCCCTGTGAAGTTGGCTTATTCCAGCCGCAACCGTTCTGCATCGATCCGTATTCCTCACGTGGCGACTGACAAAGGCCGTCGCATCGAAGCACGTTTCCCAGATCCCATGGCCAACCCCTACCTGTGCTTCTCAGCCTTGTTGATGGCTGGTTTGGACGGCATCGAGAACAAGATCCACCCTGGCGAAGCCGCCACCAAAGACTTGTATCACTTGCCACCCGAGGAAGACGCATTGGTGCCAACCGTCTGTCACAGCTTGGACCAAGCCTTGGAGCATTTGGACAAAGGCCGCGCCTTCTTGACCAAAGGTGGCGTGTTCACTGACAGCATGATCGATGCCTACATTGATCTCAAAATGCAAGAAGTCACCCGCTTCCGTCAGGCTGTTCACCCTGTCGAATACGACATGTACTACTCACTCTGAGCCTTGGCTTGGGTAACACGTGCAAGCCATTCATGTCTTGTGCACCAAGGGCGGCCTTCTGGCTGCCCTTTTTTCTGCGATGTGAAATCAACGAGGACAGGCGGACATGAAGCATATTTGGTTGATGGCATTTTTGGGTACCGTGGATTGGGCAATCGCACAAACCAATACGAATTCGGTTTGGCGTTGCGGCAACGAATACACCAACCTACCAATTGCGGGCATGACCTGCACACGCGTGCCTGTTCAGGCTGATGTCATCAGCACCCAACCGCGCGCATTCCGCGCGGTGCCACAGACCAGTCCAGCCATGCCCAACACCACAGTCGTGGTTCCCGTGCCGCCGCTCAAGGATATCGGCCAACAACGCACCAGAGACCAACACGCCAGAGACCAACACGCCCAACAAATTCTCTTGGAAGAATTGAAAAAGTTGCAACAGCGTTGTCAGCTGCTGGCCCCTCAAAGCACGGAATGGATGCGCTGTCAGGCCGATGAGGCCGCGTTGCGCCGCGAATTGGCACGGTTGCCCTGAGTTGCGACATGCCTGAAAACCGATTCGCTGCTTTTGACCAATTGACCACCTTGGTCTTGGTGGTCAAAGCCGATAACCGGGTTTTGTTTGCCAATGCTTCTTTTGAAGATGTCATTGGCTTGTCGCGCCGCAGTGTCCAAGATACAGATGCCTCCAGCTTGTTTGTGGATGAAGCCAGTCTGCTGCAAGCCATGGAAGGCGCCAGACGGCATGACTTTTCAGCCTTGCGTTTTGATGATCAACTCAAACGCCCCGGCGCAGAGGCGTTTGCGGTTCATGTATTGGTGGCCGCCAGCGATCAACCGGGTGAGGTGTTGATCGAACTGTTGCCCCAAGAAACCCAGAGCCGGCAAGACCGAGAGGAAAGACAGTTGGAGCATGCCCAGGCCAACAAAGAGCTGATTCGCAATCTCGCGCATGAGATCAAAAACCCCTTGGGCGGTATCCGAGGTGCGGCCCAACTGCTGCAGCTTGAGCTCGACACCCGCAGCGACTTGACCGAGTACACACAAGTGATCGTGCGCGAGGCCGATCGCTTGCAGACGCTGGTAGACCGGTTGCTTGCTCCCCACCGACGGCCCCATGTCGTGGGCAATGTCAATATCCACGAGGTGTGTGAACGTGTTCGCACCCTGATCCTGGCTGAATTTCCCAAGGGCTTGCAGGTGCGACGTGACTACGACATTTCCTTGCCGGAGTTTCGCGGTGATGTTGAGCAGCTGATTCAGGCGGTGCTCAATATCGCGCACAACGCGGCGCAAGCGCTGATGGACAGGATGGCAGTGGGAGACGCTGAAATCATTTTGTCTACCCGCATCGCACGCCAAGTGACTTTCGTGAAACAGCGCTACAGATTGGCACTGGAATTGCATGTCATTGATAACGGTCCGGGTATCCAGGACCAGATCAAAGACCGTTTGTTTCACCCTTTGGTATCTGGCCGCGATGGTGGCTCAGGCTTGGGTCTGAATTTGGCGCAGACCTTTGTGCAACAGCACCAAGGTTTGATTGAATGTGAGAGTCAACCGGGACGCACGGATTTCAAAATTTTGATTCCCTTGCATTGAAAACCGCATGAGCGAGATGCGCAAGACAGAAGGCGGTGTATTGTGATGAAACCGATTTGGATCGTAGATGATGACCAGTCGATCCGTTTTGTGCTGGAAAAGGCTTTGATGCGCGAAGGCTTGCCCACCCGCAGCTTCACCCATCCGCGTGAAGTGGTGCAAGCCTTAGACAACCTGACCGCTGAAGACAGCCCACAGGTATTGGTCAGCGACATTCGGATGCCTGGGGGATCTGGATTGGATTTGCTGGCCCAGGTCAAAGAACGCATGCCGGGCTTGCCGGTCATCATCATGACCGCTTATTCCGATTTGGACAGTGCGGTCTCCGCCTTCCAAGGTGGTGCGTTCGAGTACCTGCCCAAACCCTTTGATTTGACCAAGGCCATCGAACTGATTCGCCGTGCGGTGGAAGAAAGCCAGCGCGAGGCGGTGGGCGCGGTGGATGTGGACAGCACGCCTGAAATGCTGGGCCAAGCGCCTGCCATGCAAGACGTGTTCCGTGCGATTGGTCGCTTGAGCCAAAGCAATGTCACCGTGATGATCACCGGTGAATCGGGTTCGGGCAAAGAGTTGGTCGCTCGTGCACTCCACAAGCATTCCCAGCGTGCCAGTGGTCCGTTTGTCGCGATCAACACCGCTGCGATTCCCAAGGATTTGCTCGAAAGTGAACTCTTTGGCCATGAGCGTGGGGCTTTTACAGGCGCACAAGCCATGCGCCGTGGGCGTTTTGAGCAAGCCGATGGCGGCACATTGTTTTTGGACGAAATAGGCGACATGCCATTTGACTTGCAAACCCGATTGCTGCGTGTCCTGAGCGATGGAAGCTTTTACCGTGTGGGAGGTCACAGCGCGATAAAAACCAATGTGCGGGTGATCGCTGCCACGCACCAACATCTGGAACAACGTGTCCAAGAAGGTGCATTCCGCGAGGATTTGTTCCATCGCTTGAACGTCATCCGCTTGCGCCTGCCGCCCCTGCGTGAGCGCCTAGAAGACATTCCTGTGTTGACCCGCCATTTTTTACAGCACAGTGCGCAGCAGCTGGGTGTGGAGGCCAAGCGGATGTCGGAATCGGCCATGGATCTGCTGCAAAAGTTTGCTTTTCCCGGCAATGTGCGACAACTTGAGAACATCTGTCATTGGCTCACCGTGATGGCACCTGCGCAAGCGATTGAAGTCAAAGATTTGCCACCTGAGGTGTTGACCCCCAGCAGCCATGCCAGCGCATCCATGGGCACGGTTTCAACTGGCCCAGCTTCCAGTGAATTTGCCACAACGGTCCCCTTGCTGATGGCGCATGGTGCAACGCCAGACACTCCTTTTGTAGTTAACTCTGCGGCTAAGCATTTGCCGCTCAATGCGCCTAGCGAGAACTGGCAAGCTGGTTTAGAGGCCGAGGCCATGTCCTTGTTAGCTTCGGGAAGGGTCGATGTGTGGGATGAGATGTCGAAGCGCTTTGAAGCTTCTCTCATTCAAACGGCCTTGGCGCATACCCGTGGACGTCGTATCGATGCCGCCAACAAATTGGGCATTGGGCGCAACACCATCACCCGCAAAATTCAAGAGCTGGGACTGGAGTAAACATCCATCAATTTCTCAGGGTAACAACAACCGGCGTGTGGTCACTTGGGCGCTCGTTCTTGCGCGGGGCTTTGTCAATCAAGCAGGCACTGACTTGTTCGACCAACGCCTGGGACACCAAAATGTGGTCTATGCGCAAACCACGGTTGCGTTTGAATGCAAATTCGCGGTAATCCCACCAGGAATAACTTTTCGGGGCCTGCTCAAACAAGCGGAAAGCATCGTGCAGACCCAAGTCGAGCAAGGCCTTGAAGTGAGCACGTTCCTGGTCGGTGCAGTGGATGCTGCCAGCCAAGGCGACCGGGTCCCAGACGTCCAAGTCGTCCCAAGTGATGTTGAAGTCACCCATGAGCACCAGTTTGTCGTGGCGGCTGAGTTCGTCTTTGATGAAGGCTTGCAAAGCGTCAAGCCACGCCATTTTGTAGACAAACTTATCGCTATCTGGCGCTTGACCATTGGGGAAATACGCCCCCACGACACGCACATCCATCACCGTGGCAGTGATCACACGGGCCATGTCATCGGTGAAACTGGGGATGTTTTGCACCACCTCGGTGATGGGATGCCTGGCAATCAGCGCCACGCCGTTGTAGGTTTTTTGTCCAAAAAAAGCCACTTGGTAACCCGCCGCTTCAATCTCGGCGACAGGGAATTTATCGTCGGTGGTTTTGGTTTCTTGCAAGGCCAGCACATCCACACCGCCGTGTTCGTTTTGTGCTGACAACCAATCCAACACTTGCGGTAGCCGAACGGTGAGCGAATTGACGTTCCAGGTGGCGAGTTTCATGGTCGGCGCTCCAAAGTCACCAGGCTATAGCCCAAACCTTGTGCCGAGGTGTGGGATGTTCGGCTGACCTCATGCCAGTCTGCGCCGAGCGCAGGTGCAAACGCATCTCCCTCAAACTCTGCATGGATTTCAGTGACCACCACTTGGCTGGCCAAGGGCAGGGCCTGGGCATAAATTTGAGCGCCACCCATGATCCACACCAACTGATTGGCAGGGAATAAAGCCAGTGCTGCCTGCACCGAATTCACCACTTCAGCACCCTCAGCAGCGTAGTCGGATTGGCGTGACACCACCACATTGCGACGACCGGGTAGCGGTCTGAACGCAGCAGGGATCGATTCCCAAGTCACGCGCCCCATCACCACTGGTTGGCCCAGGGTGGTGCGTTTGAAATGCGCCAAATCTTCAGGCAAATGCCATGGCATGGTGCCATGGTGGCCAATGACGTTGTTGCGGGCGCGGGCGTAAATCAGGTGCAGTGGCATGGCTGTTAAACCGCAACCGGCGCCTTGATAGCGGGGTGACATTGGTAGTCACGCACCTCGAAGTCTTCAAACTGGTAGTCGAAGATCGAATCGGGGCGGCGCTTGATCAGCAGCGTGGGCGCCGGAAAAGGCGAGCGGGTCAGTTGCAGCTCGACTTGTTCGTGGTGGTTGCTGTAGATATGGCAATCGCCGCCAGTCCAGATGAATTCGCTCACCTCCAAGTCACATTGCTGCGCCACCATGTGGGTCAGCAGCGCGTAGCTGGCAATGTTGAAAGGCACGCCCAAGAAAATATCCGCACTGCGTTGGTAAAGCTGACAACTCAGTTGGCCCTTGCCGCCGGGTTGGGTGGGAGGTGCCACGTAAAACTGGAATAAAGCATGGCAAGGCATGAGCGCCATCTTGGACAGGTCTGCCACGTTCCATGCGCTCACGATGATGCGGCGCGAGTCGGGGTTGGTCTTCAAGGTCTTGATCACCTCGGTGATCTGGTCGATCTGTCCGCCCTCAGGCGTTGGCCAACTGCGCCACTGCACGCCATACACCGGCCCCAATTCACCGTCCGCGCGTGCCCATTCGTCCCATATGGTGCAGCCGCGCTCGGTCAACCAGTGGTTGTTGCTCGAGCCGGTGAGAAACCACAGTAACTCGACGATGATGGATTTGAGGTGCACCTTTTTGGTGGTGACCAGTGGAAAACCTTGACGCAAATCAAAGCGCATTTGATGGCCAAACACGCTGCGCGTACCGGTGCCGGTGCGGTCGGACTTGTTCACCCCATGCGTGTACACATGGCGCATGAAATCTTCGTAGGGCGTGGGGATGGGGTGGGGGGCTGGCTGGCTCATGGGGCAGAGTTTAGAGGGTCGGGTCAGCATGAATGGCGCAGGCCGCCGGTCAGGCAAACCCAGGACCCTTAGTGGTGCAAGGCCCTTTCAATGGCTTGCCCCAGCTCAATCACCGCCATGGCGTAGTAGCTGCTACGGTTGTAGCGGGTCACCACAAAGAAGTTATCCGTGCCCGCCACATAGCTTGGTCGATCCCCTCCGTTGTTCAATTCCACCAAAGCCAGAGCACCGCCAAATTGCCGACCTGCCTGGGACAGTCCCACCCTTTTTTCAAGCAGATGGTCCGCCGACCAAGAGGGCACGATGTCTGGTGCCAGCAAAGCGTTCAATTCACCGCCATCGGCCTGAACATCCACCTCGAAATGCGTGGGCATGCCGGCTTGCCAGCCATAGGCTTGGAAATAATGCGCAATCGAGCCAATGGCGTCAGCCGGGCTATGGGTCAGGTTGATCTGTCCATCTTGGTCAAAGTCGACCGCGAATTTGTCGATGCTCGAAGGCATGAACTGAGGCCAACCGCTGGCACCAGCGTAACTGCCCAGTTGGTTTTTCAGGCTGGGGTTTTTCAAGCGTTGTTGGAGGAAATAGCCCAGTTCATTTTTGAAAAATGCCTGTCGCTCCTCGGCTTGTCGGTGTTCAGACGGAAAAGACAGGCTGAGTGTGGCCAACACATCCAGCACCTTGAACTGACCTTGATGCCGACCAAAGTAAGTCTCTACACCCAAAATACCCACAATGTATTGAGCAGGTACGCCATAGGTTCGCTCTGCGCGGGCAAGTGTTTCAGCATGGGATCGCCAAAACTCTAGCCCGGCTTGCGTCCGTTGCGGGTCCAAAAAGCGAGCGCGGTAGGCACCCCAGTTTTTCGCTGATGGCAGTGCTGCGGGCATGATCATTTTTTGCACTTGTGGAAGCAAGCGAGCACTGGCAATTTGTTGCTGAACCCATCTCTTGGGTATGCCGCGTTGTTGCGCCAATTCAGCAGCCAAGCGTTTGACCGAAGCGGTGTTACCAAAAGGCTTGCCAACAAAAGCTTGGGCCCGCTTGTGTTTTTTCGGTTTCTTGGCGGTGGCCTTTTGAAGCGTTTTTGTCGGTGCTTGGGGGTCCACTGCTTTGGCTTGTGTTGCCACGCCCATCAGCCCGGATATGCAGACCCACAAGGACAGCAACGAGGCGAACGATTTGAAAGACCTGTGGGTGTGGCGCATGGTTGTCGAGTTTAGCCAAGCCAGGATCAGGTCACGGCACTTGCCGCGTGTTAAGCTGGATTTCATCTGCTAATTACAAACGGATTCATGCTGACATCATTGCAAGACGGACTGGTGGTCAAGGCTCTCTACGAACTGCTTTGGCTGTTACTGGCTTTGTTGGTGTCTTGGTTGTTTGCCAAACAACTCAGCCGCCAAGCCAATGCCGACTCCATTTTGTTTGGGCGGCACCTGTTGGATGGCTTGTTACTGCCCGCTGTGGCTTTGGCACTGACTTACCTGCTCGACGGTATTTTCTTCAAGCACCAAAGCTTGTTGCTCTTCAAATTTGCCATCCCATTGTTGATGTCCTTGGTGCTGATTCGCTTGTGCGCGCTTGTGCTGCGAGCGGTTTTCCCGACCTCTCCCTTGGCCGCACTGACCGAGCGGCTGATTTCTTGGCTGGCCTGGTTGGTCGCTGTTTTGTGGATCAGCGATTTGCTGCCATTGGTCGCCCATGAGATGGAACAAATCCATGTCAATTTCGGCAAGACCAAATTGGACCTGCGAACTTTGTTGGAAGGCATGTTGTCTTCGGGGCTTGTCTTGCTGTTGGCCCTGTGGGTGTCAGCCACGATCGAGCAAAAGGTGTTGAGCCAGACCATGACAGACCTGTCGATGCGCAAAGTGGCTGCCAATGTGTTGCGGGCTTTTTTGCTCTTGGTCGGCTTGCTCTTGGTCTTGTCAGCTGTGGGTGTCGACCTGACCGCTTTGTCGGTGTTGGGCGGCGCCTTGGGTGTGGGTTTGGGCTTGGGTTTGCAAAAACTGGCAGCCAACTACATCAGTGGTTTTGTGGTGCTGGTTGAGCGTGCTGTGCGCATCGGTGACCTCATACGTGTCGATGGGATAGAAGGTGTGGTGACCGACATCAAAACCCGCTATACCCTGATTAAAGATGCCGATGGTCGCGAATCCATCATTCCAAATGAAATGCTGTTGATTCAGCGGGTCGACAACTTTTCGCTCACACAAAGCTCGGTGGCTTTGCAGTGCCCACTGACCGTGGCGGTGGGCAGTGATGTCTCCCAGGTTCAATCGGTTGTTTGCGAGGCTGTATTACAACTTGCCCTGGTGTTGCGTGATCCGCCACCGCAAGCCTATTTCACCAGCTTCGCGCATGATGGTATGGGGTTTATCGTGCATTTTTGGGTGGCCGACCTCCAACAAGGTAGACAGTCCGTGTTGTCCGAGGCGAATTCGCTCATTTGGGCCGCCTTGGGACAAGCTGGCATCAACGTCCCCCCTTCCAAAGGGTAAAAAAGCACGACCGTTCTAAAAACCGCATGGATTCGTCTAGAATGACGTAACGTCAACTTTGAACGACCAAATCTGCGTCGTTTCATTGACAAATCTGCCCCTCAATTCCCTGGAGAAAACCCATGAAGGCACTGGTCGCGGTCAAGCGCGTGGTGGACTACAACGTCAAAGTTCGGGTCAAGTCGGATCAAACCGGCGTCGACATCGCCAACGTCAAGATGAGCATGAACCCGTTTGACGAAATCGCGGTTGAAGAAGCGGTGCGCTTGAAAGAAAAAGGCATTTTGAGCGAGGTGATCGTGGTTTCCTGCGGCGTTAACCAATGCCAAGAAACCCTGCGAACCGCCATGGCCATCGGTGCAGACCGAGGCATCTTGGTGGAAACGACCGAGGAATTGCAACCACTGGCCGTGGCCAAACTTCTGAAGGCTCTGGCTGACAAAGAGCAACCAACTTTGGTGATTTTGGGCAAACAAGCGATTGACGACGATTGCAACCAAACCGGCCAAATGCTGGCAGCCCTGGCCGATTGGCCGCAAGCCACGTTTGCCTCCAAAGTTGAGATGGCCGATGGCCACGCCCTCATTACCCGAGAGGTCGACGGTGGCTTGGAAACCTTGAAGCTCAGCTTGCCTGCGGTGGTCACCACCGATTTACGCTTGAACGAGCCACGCTACGTGACCTTGCCCAACATCATGAAGGCTAAGAAAAAGCCACTCGACATCCTCAAGCCCGAAGACCTGGGTGTGGATGTCAAGCCGCGTATCCAAACCCTGAAAGTCTGCGAGCCGCCCAAGCGCAGCGCAGGTATCAAAGTGGCCGATGTGGCGGCTTTGGTGGACAAATTGAAAAATGAAGCCAAGGTCATCTGACCACTTCGCCACAGACCAAGGACATACACATGACTTCCCTCGTCATCGCCGAACACGATAACCACGCGATCAAACCCGCCACCCTCAACACCGTTACTGCCGCATTGGCCTGTGGCGGCGAGGTTCATGTGTTGGTGGCTGGCAAAGACGCCGCTGCAGCCGCCCAGGCTGCTGCTCAAATTGCAGGTGTGAGCAAAGTCCTGCATGCCGATGCCGATGGCTTCGCCCACGGATTGGCCGAGCAAATGGCTGCCCAAGTGCTGGCGCTGGCCTCTGGCTACTCGCATATTTTGTTTGCGGCCACAGCCAGCGGCAAAAACATCGCCCCACGCGTGGCTGCCAAGCTTGATGTGGCCCAGGTGAGTGACATCACCAAGGTCGACAGCCCTGACACGTTTGAGCGGCCCATCTACGCCGGCAATGCCATCGCCACGGTGCAAGCCACCGATGCCACCAAGGTCATCACGGTGCGCACCACAGGCTTTGATGCCGCCGCAGCCACCGGCGGTAGCGCAGCTGTTGAGAGCATCAGCCCAGCCCACTCGGTTACGCAAAGCCAGTTCATGGGCAGTGAAATCGCCAAGAACGACCGCCCTGAACTCACCGCGGCCAAGGTCATCGTCTCGGGCGGCCGTGCATTGGGCAGCTCCGAAAAATTTACCGAAGTCATCACCCCCTTGGCTGACAAACTCGGCGCTGCCATGGGTGCCAGCCGAGCTGCTGTAGACGCAGGCTACGCGCCCAACGATTGGCAAGTCGGTCAAACCGGCAAGATCGTGGCGCCGCAGTTGTATGTGGCATGCGGCATCAGCGGCGCCATTCAGCATCTCGCCGGCATGAAAGACAGCAAAGTCATTGTTGCCATCAACAAAGACCCTGAGGCGCCTATTTTCAGTGTGGCCGATTACGGCTTGGAAGCCGATTTGTTTTTGGCCGTACCCGAATTGGTCGCGGCACTGTGACCCGATACAAAAGCGCCCGAGCGGTGGTGTTTTTCATGTTGATTGGTAATTGGAGATCCAAGTGAGCTATGTTGCCCCTGTGAAAGACTTGTTGTTCAACATGCGGCACTTGGCTGCCTTGGACCAGATTGCAAAGATTCCTGGCTTTGAAGAAGCAGGCTTAGAGACGGCCCAGGCCGTGCTCGAGGAATGCGCCCGTTTTAACCAAGACGTGATTGCGCCACTGAATTGGGAAGGTGACAAAAACCCATCATCTTGGATGGGTGGCGTGGTAACAACCACACCAGGTTTCAAACAAGCCTACAAGCAATTCGCTGAAGGTGGCTGGCAAGGTCTGCAACACCCAGCGGATTTCGGCGGTCAGGGTTTGCCCAAAACCATTGGCGCTGCATGCATTGAAATGCTCAACGCTGCCAACATGAGTTTTGCCTTGTGTCCTTTGCTGACTGACGGCGCGATCGAAGCTTTGCTCACCGCCGGCTCAGACGAATTGAAAGCCACCTACTTGGACAAGCTGGTCAGCGGCGAGTGGACCGGCACCATGAACCTGACCGAGCCACAAGCTGGCTCTGATTTGTCGATGGTGCGCTCGCGTGCCGAGCCGCAAGCCGACGGCACTTACAAGGTGTTCGGCACCAAGATCTACATCACCTACGGCGAGCACGACATGGCCGACAACATCATTCATTTGGTGTTGGCGCGGGTCTCGGGGGCGCCCGAAGGCGTGAAGGGAATCAGCTTGTTTGTGGTGCCCAAAATGTTGGTCAACAAAGATGGCTCCTTAGGCGCGCGCAACGATGTGCATTGCGTGAGCATTGAGCACAAAATGGGCATCAAAGCCAGCCCGACCGCTGTGCTGCAGTATGGCGACAACGGCGGTGCCGTGGGTTTCTTGGTGGGCCAAGAAAACCGTGGCCTCGAGTACATGTTCATCATGATGAACGCTGCCCGCTATGCGGTGGGTGTGCAAGGCATTTCGGTCGCCGACCGAGCCTATCAAAAGGCCACGCAGTACGCCCGTGACCGTGTGCAAAGCCGCCCTGTGGACGGCAGCATCAAGGCCGCTGCGCCGATCATTCACCATCCCGATGTGCGCCGCATGCTGATGACGATGCGTGCTTACACCGAGGGCTGCCGGGCCATGGCTTCAGTGGCCGCTGCGGCTTTTGATGCCGCGCACCACCATCCTGACGCGCAAACCCGACAGCAAAACCAAGCCGTCTATGAATACATGGTGCCACTGGTCAAAGGCTTCAGCACCGAGATGAGCCTGGAGGTGACTTCATTGGGTGTGCAAGTGCATGGTGGCATGGGCTTCATCGAGGAAACCGGTGCTGCCCAGTACTACCGCGACGCCAAAATTTTGACCATTTACGAAGGCACCACTGCGATCCAAGCCAACGATTTGGT
>CAMCES010000028.1 GCA_945873925.1 Bordetella parapertussis | reverse complement strand
AAGAGATGACCACGAAACCGTTGGTCAAGCGCACTTTGGCCACTTTGCGAAGCGCAGAGTTTGGCTTTTTTGGCGTGGTGGTGTAGACGCGGGTACAGACGCCGCGGCGCTGTGGCGAATTTTGCATCGCAGGGCTCTTGGACTTGGTCTTTTCGACCTCGCGTCCATGACGCACCAATTGATTGATGGTTGGCATTGAAAACGTCCTTCAACGGAAACTGGCTCGGGTAAATCCCGAAAAGCCTAAGAGTATAGCAGTGCTGGGCAGATCAACCTGATTTTCCGATGCAACCCCAAAAAAGAATACCTAGGAATTCACTTGAGCCACAAGGTGAGCGTGTCCCAGGTCCGGCCAAAAAACCCAGCCTCTTCAACCGAAGTCAGCGCCAGCAAAGGGATTTCCACCAGAGGCGCTTGATCGAGCATGACCTTCAAGGATGCGAGTTGTTGGTTTTTTTGCAGAGGTGCCAGCAAAGGGTCGGGTCGGGTGACCAAGGTTTTCAAGCGTGAGGCCTGACCTTGTGGAACCGCCACCACGATGGGCGCGGGACGCCCCAGACCGACTTGGTTGTCTTTGCCCTTGAATACAGCAGGCGTGACCACGGCTTGGTTGCCCTCGAACAATTTGATGCCGTCATAAGCGGTGTAGCCCCAGTTCAGGAGCTTTTGTGCCTCCTCAGCACGGGCATTTTCGCTGCTGGCACCCAGCACGATGGCCAGCAATCGTCTGCCTGTCAGGTTAGGGAAATCACGCTTGGCGGTTGCCACCAGGCAGTAGCCGGCTGCATCGGTATGGCCGGTCTTGAGCCCGTCGACTGTGGGGTCTCGAAAAAGCAACAGGTTGCGGTTGGTGTCATTGGCTGCTGGCGTGCCTGCATAGCGGTATTTCTTCATCGCGTACAGAGCCACAAAGTCCGGAAAGTCTTGCATCAGGCGCGTTGACAAAATCGACAAATCACGGGCGGTTGTGGTGTGTCCTGGCGCGGTCAGGCCCTCGGGGTTTTGGTAATTGGTCTTGTGCATGCCCAAGGCCTTGGCTTGGGCATTCATCATCTGCACAAATTGCTCGCTGGTGCCGCCAATACCCTCTGCCAATGCCATGGTGGCATCGTTGCCCGACTGGACAATCATGCCCTTGATCAGATCTTCAACCGGCACCTGCATTTTCGGGTCGATGAACATGCGCGAACCCGGCATCTTCCAGGCTTTGGGACTGACCGAGAGGGTTTGCTGCAAACTGACTTTTTTGTTGCGCAAGGCATCGAACACCAGGTAAGCCGTCATCAACTTGGTCAGCGATGCCGGCTCGACCGGCAGGTCTGCGTCTTTTTCAGCCAGGACCTGGTTGGCGGTGATGTCTAGCAACAAGTAGGCGCGCGCTGCCACCTCGGGCGCCTGCGGCATTTGGGCATGCGCTGAAAAGCTGACCAAGCACGCCAGGCACCAAAAAAGAAGCTGTGTTTTCATGAAAACCGATGGAAGTGAATGGCTTTTTAGACCTGGGGCTGGTGCCAGGTCAATGACTCAGTGACCCACCTCGTCACCCAGGCGAAGTCGTTCGACCACCCGCCCATTTTTCAAGTGGGCATCGATGATCTCGTCGATGTCATTGTTGTCTACATAGGTGTACCAAACCGCCTCCGGGTAGACCACCATCACCGGCCCGCCAGCACAGCGGTCCAAGCAGCCAGCCTGGCTGATGCGAACACCCCCAGCGCCACCCATATCAGCATGCTTGACAGAGGATTTGCAGTGCTTGAAGGCTTCTTGGGCAGCATGATTGGCGCAGCACTCGCGCGACGCATCGCGTTGATTGAGACAAAAAAACACATGGTGCTTGAAGTAACTGTGAGAGCTCATGGCGGGATTCTAGGGCCTGCCCCTGGCTTGGGCGAGCCAAGCAAGGCATACCAACGAAGCGAGCCCAGCACCAACAGCACCCAAGGCCATGACCAATTCAGCCATTGGGTCAGTCCATGAAAACGGATGAAGCGACCCTGCTCCCAGGTTTGTACCGTTTGCATGAGGTAGACACTGGCGGTGAGTTGGTTGACCCACAGCAACAACATCAGCTGGGCCAAAAGCATCACGCCAAGGGTCCACGACGGCGACAAGCGCAGTGCCAGCAAGGCCATCAGACAGCCCAGCGCCAGGCCGGCAAATACCTTGGCATCCAGCCAATACCAGGCGTTTTCAGGGCCATAGGTCAGCGCAGCTGACAAGGCGTTGAACAACACGGCCAGAGCCACCACCCCGATGACCCACCCGTGCCGTTGCGCCGGTTGGCGCAACACGCTTTGCCCCAACAGGGCTGGCACCAGCACCCCCAAGCTCACGCACACCAAGACCATGGCCGGCGACAAAGTCACAAAAAAACCATCCGGGGGCAACTCAAGCAACCATTGCCCATCGGGGAAGGTTTGCAATGCCACCTCGCGCAATCGCGCCAGCACCTGCCCCAGTCCCAGGGGTACGCTCATCGGAAACAACAATGCCAATGGCCACAAGCCCAACAAAACCAGGCTGCTGCCAGCGTCTGGCACCAGGCAATGCTGTCTGAATTGTGCCCAGTGATAAAGCCAACCACGCCGCTCCAAATAGACAGCGAGTGCTGCACCCAGCGCGCCGCCCAAGGTATTGATCAACCAGTCCAGTTGGGAAGGCACTCGCATGGGCAAAAAACTTTGTCCAGACTCCAGAATGAATGACAAAGCCCATGCCCCACCCAAGCCCAAAGTCAATGACCAAGACCGCCCTAGCCCGCTGCGCATGGCTGCCAAGCACAACCAAAAACCCAAAGGCATGTAGCCCAGCAGGTTGCTCCAGATGTCAAAGGCGGTGTTGTAGCGAGGCCACGGCGCGCCCACAAACGACCATGGCGCGATGTCTTGGTTGCGCCAATGTTCAAACGGGTAAAGGCTGGCGTAAGAGATCACCAACACGCACAACCAGACCAAGATCCAGGCCGTGGTTCTGCGTTGTGCGGCTGGCATGGCTGCTTAAAAAGGCTTGACCACCACCAGCACCACCACGGCCACCATCAGCAGCACGGGCAGCTCATTGAACCAGCGGTACCAAATGTGTGAATGGTGTGCCTGACCCGACTCAAAGTGCTTGAGATGGCGCATGCACAGGTGGTGGTAGAGCAAAACCAGCAACACCAAAGCTAACTTGGCATGCATCCAACCGGCTTGGGCGCCCCAACCAATGCCATAGCCCACCCAAAGCCACACACCCAAACCCATGGCGGGCAACATCAACAGGGTGGTGAAGCGAAGGAGTTTGCGGGCCATGAGCAACAAACGCTCACGTTCGGAAATGGAGCCAGGGTCCACCATGGCCAAGTTGACAAAAATACGTGGCAGATAAAACAAGCCGGCAAACCAGCTGGCCACGAAAACAATATGAAAGGCTTTGACCCAGAGCATGGCCTGAGTTTAGTGGCTGGGGCCAGGGCTTGGCCACCTCGGGTTTCACCCCAAGGTCGGGGTCGGCCCATGCGGCACAATTTCGCCATGACCATACCCACCCATTTCCCGGCCACCCGCCCGCGCCGCTTGCGCCGCGATGACTTCACCCGCCGCCTGGTGCGCGAAAACGCCGTGAGCGTGAACGACTTGATTTACCCGGTCTTCGTGCTCGATGGCGAGAAAAAACGCGAGGCCGTGGCTTCCATGCCAGGCGTTGAGCGCATCAGCCTCGATTTGCTGATGCCGGTGGCTGAGCAATGCGTCAAGTTAGGCATCCCTGTCATGGCTTTGTTCCCGGTGATCGACCCCAGCCTGAAAACCGAGGACGGCAGAGAAGCCACCAACCCCGACGGCTTGGTGCCGCGTGTGGTGCGCGCCTTGAAAAAAGCATTCCCGGATTTGGGTGTGATGACCGATGTGGCGCTGGACCCATTCACCAGCCATGGCCAAGATGGTTGGTTGGATGACACCGGCTACATCCTCAACGATGAAACGGTTAACGTGTTGGTGCAACAAGCGCTCACCCAAGCCGAGGCAGGCGTGGACATCGTTGCGCCCAGCGACATGATGGACGGGCGCATTGGCGCGATTCGCAACGCCTTGGAAGCCAAAGGGCACATCCACACCCGGATCATGGCCTACAGCGCCAAGTACGCGAGTGCGTTTTACGGGCCTTTCCGCGACGCCGTGGGTTCGGCAGGCAACCTGGGCAAAAGCAACAAGAAGGTCTACCAAATGGACGCGGGCAACAGCGACGAGGCCTTGCGTGAGGTGGCCATGGACATCGCCGAAGGCGCCGACATGGTGATGGTCAAACCTGGCATGCCCTACCTGGACATCGTGCGCCGCGTGAAAGACGAGTTCAAGGTGCCCACGTTCGCCTACCAAGTGTCAGGTGAATACGCCATGCTCAAAGCCGCCGCGCAAAACGGTTGGCTCGACCATGACGCGGTGATGATGGAGAGTTTGCTGGCGTTCAAGCGCGCAGGCGCGGATGGCGTGCTCACCTATTTCGCCATCGCTGCGGCTGAAAAGCTTCGCCAAGCAAGCTGACTCAGTCGCCCAGGTGGCGAATGAAAAACGCCAAGCTGCGCTCTAGAGCCAGGTCGGCCGCGGGTGCGTTGTAAGACCCCCGGTGGTCGCAGTTGAAGCCATGATCTGCCTCATACACCTCGACCTGCACCTGGGGCTGCGCTTGTCGAAAGGCCTCGACCGTGTCCATGGGGATGATCGGATCTTGGTTGCCAAAGTGAGCCAGCACCGGGCACCGGGCCTGTCGACCGAGTTCCTCGGGCAAGGTCATGCCGCCACCGTAATAGCAAACCGCTGCATTCAAACCGCTCACTTGGGCCGCGGCTCGCCAAGTGAGCAAACCGCCCCAGCAGAAGCCCACCATACCCACCAAGCCCCCTGCGGCTTGGGCAGCATGGTCCACCGCCGCTTGCACATCGGCCATCACCCCAGGCGCGGGCAAGGCCTCGGCTTGGTTTTTGAGCGCTCGTCCCTGGGCGATGTCGTCGGGGCTGTAACCCAGGTCGACACCTTTTTTCAAGCGAGCAAAGGTGTCTGGCACGATGGCCAAAAAACCTGCCATGGCAAAACCATCCGCCACTGTGCGGATGTGTTTGTTCACCCCGAAAATTTCCGGCAGGATGACGATGGCTGCACGCGGCTTGAACTTGGGTTGGGCCAAATAGGCCTCGCTCACGAAACTGTCATGAGCGCGCAAATCGATGAGTTGTCCCATGCGCTTTGCCCCTTCAGCCAGCTTGCAAGCGGCGCTCTAAAAAATCAAGCCTGTCCTGGCCCCAAAACAATTCACCTTGAACCACGTACGTGGGTGCACCAAACACGCCCAGCGCCAAAGCCTCTTCGGTATGGGCTTGGTAAACGGCCTGCACATGGGCTTGCAGCGATTGCGACAAGCGTTCTGCAGGCAAGTGCTGCTCGTGCAAGACCTCGGCCAAGACCGCATGGTCGGCCAGGTTGCGCTCTTGCACCCAGACCAGTTTGAGCAAGGCATCGCACAGTTGCATCGCGGCTTGATCGCCTTCTTGCGTCGCGACCGCGATCAGCAAGCGCGAGGCATCGTCAGCTGCCACTGGGAAAAAACGGGGATGCAGGTTCAGGGGCAATTGCAAAAAGTGTGAAAAGCGCTGCAACTCGACCAAACGGTAGGCCTGGCGTTGCGGTGCGCGCTGCCCCAGGGGCAAGCCGCCGCTGGCTGGGAATATTTGTCCGCCGATGTCCACCGGCTTGATGCGCACCTGCGCACCATGGGCTTGCGCCATGTCGGTCAAGCGGGCGTGGCCCAAATAGGTCCAGGGGCTTTGGGGGGCCATGTAGTAATCGATCGTGAGTGACATGCTGCGTTCCAGTCGTGTTATCTTTTTCGCTTGCCGCGCCGCAAGCCTTGATGCGGCATCCTACTATTTCATTGCAGCGCTGCGCCGCGCCTGGGAGACACCATGAGCCAAACCTCGACACCCCTTTTGTTGGTCACCGGTGGCGGCCGTGGCATTGGCGCGGCCACCGCTGTCTTGGCCGCCAGCCAAGGCTGGGCGGTGGCGGTGAACTATGCCCAAGACGCCGAGTCGGCGGCTCAGGTCGTGGCGCAGATCGAGCGCGCAGGCGGTCAAGCCCGCGCCTTTCAAGCCAATGTGGCCGAGGAGGCCGAGGTGATCGCCATGTTCGAGGCGATCGACGCGCACATGGGTCGACTCACGGGCCTGGTGAACAACGCTGGCGTGGTCGATGTCTACGCACGGGTCGATGAAATGAGCGTGGCGCGTTTGAAGCGCATGTTCGAGGTGAACGTGCTGGGCAGCTTCATTTGCGCCCGCGAAGCCGTGCGGCGCATGAGCCCCAAGCATGGCGGCACAGGCGGCAGCATTGTGAATGTCTCGAGCGCAGCCTCGCGCATTGGTTCGCCCGGTCAGTACGTGGATTACGCCAGCGCCAAAGGCGCGATCGACACCTTCACCTTGGGGCTGGCCAAAGAAGTGGCCGGCGAAAACATCCGGGTCAACGCAGTGCGCCCCGGTTTGATTGACACCGAGATCCATGCCTCGGGTGGCAAGCCCAACCGGGTGAAAGACCTGCAGCACCTGATCCCGATCGGACGCGGTGGCACGGCCCAGGAGGTGGCGCAAGCCGTTGTTTGGTTGCTGAGCGATGCGGCCAGTTACACCACCATGAGCTTGGTGGATGTGTCGGGAGGCCGTTGATACCCATGATCGCCTCCCGGCCAAGCCCCCAATGGGCATGAATCTCCAGATAATCAACCTCTCCCTTCTCCCCAACCCTTGTACAAACCCATGAGCGCAACTTTGATCGGCCACCACATCCACGGCAGCCCTACGGCCGGGCACAGCACCCGCCGCCAAGCCGTGACCAACCCCGCCACGGGCGCGGTCACCGCGCAAGTGGCTTTGGGCTCCAGCCAGGATGTGGACATGGCCGTGGCCGCCGCCCAAGCCGCGTTTCCTACCTGGGCGGATGCGCCGCCGCTGCGCCGCGCCCGCGTGATGTTCAGGTTTTTGGAGTTGCTCAACCAGCACAAAGACGCACTGGCCCACGCGATCACGGCTGAGCACGGCAAGGTCTTCACCGATGCGCAAGGTGAAGTCGCGCGTGGCATTGACATCGTGGAGTTCGCCACCGGCATCCCACAACTGCTCAAGGGCGACTACACCGAGCAGGTGTCGACCGGCATCGACAACTGGACCCTGCGCCAGCCACTCGGTGTGGTGGCGGGCATCACGCCCTTTAACTTTCCGGTGATGGTGCCCATGTGGATGTTCCCGGTGGCGATTGCGGCGGGCAACACCTTTGTGCTCAAACCCAGCCCGATCGACCCGACACCGGCCTTGATGATGGCCGATTTGCTGAAACTTGCCGGCTTGCCCGACGGTGTGTTCAATGTGGTGCAGGGCGACAAAGAGGCGGTCGATGCGCTGTTGGTTCACCCCGCCGTCAAAGCGGTGAGCTTTGTCGGCTCGACACCGATCGCCAACTACATCTATGAAACAGGCGCACACCACGGCAAGCGGGTGCAGGCTTTGGGTGGCGCGAAGAACCACATGGTTGTCATGCCTGATGCCGACCTCGATCAGGTAGTCGACGCCCTGATTGGCGCGGCTTACGGCTCGGCGGGCGAGCGTTGCATGGCGATTTCTGTCGCGGTCTTGGTGGGCGAGGTGGCTGACAAGATCATGCCCAAACTCATCGAGCGCACCCAAACCTTGAAAGTGCTCAACGGCGAAAACCTGGCCGCTGAGATGGGCCCGATCGTCACCCAAGCCGCGCTCGAGCGCATCAGCGGCTACATTGCGCAAGGTGAGAAAGAAGGCGCCAAGCTGTTGGTCGATGGCCGAGGCTTTCAAGGCGCGGCAGCAGGTGCGGGTTGCGACAACGGTTTTTGGATGGGCGGCACGCTGTTTGACCAGGTGACCACCAAGATGCGGATTTACAAGGAAGAAATCTTTGGCCCGGTACTCGCCTGCGTGCGTGTTCCCGACTTTGCCACCGCGGTGCAAATCATCAACGACCACGAGTTTGGCAACGGCGTGAGTTGCTTCACCCGCGACGGCAACCTCGCGCGTGAGTTCTCGCGGCGCATCCAAGTGGGCATGGTCGGCATCAATGTCCCGATACCGGTGCCCATGGCCTGGCACGGTTTTGGCGGTTGGAAGCGCTCGCTGTTTGGTGACATGCACGCCTACGGTGAGGAAGGCGTGCGCTTTTACACCAAGCAAAAGTCGATCATGCAGCGCTGGCCTGAGAGCACGCCCAAGGGTGCCGAGTTCGTCATGCCGACCTCCACCTAAGGCAGTGTCCTCACCATGAGCGACACCGATTTCGACTACATCATCGTCGGCGCTGGCACCGCCGGTTGTCTGCTGGCCAACCGCTTGAGCGCGAACCGCAGCAAACGTGTGCTGCTGATTGAAGCCGGACGCAAAGACGATTACCACTGGGTACACATTCCCGTAGGCTATTTGTATTGCATCGGCAACCCGCGCACCGATTGGCTCTATCACACCGAGCCAGCCGCTGGCCTCAATGGCCGCAGCTTGCGCTATCCGCGTGGCAAGGTTTTGGGAGGGTGCTCGAGTATCAACGGCATGATTTACATGCGCGGTCAGTCACGCGACTACGACCACTGGGCCGAGGTGACCGGCGACCCTCGCTGGCGTTGGGACAATGCCCTGCCCTATTTCAAGCGCCATGAAGACCACCACCGGGGTGCCAATGAGTCGCACGGCGCAGGCGGTGAATGGCGGGTAGACAAACAGCGATTGCGCTGGGATGTGCTCGATGCGTTTGCACAAGCGGCTGTTGAGGCGGGGATTGCAGCCACCGATGATTTCAACCGCGGCTCCAACGAAGGCGTGGGCTATTTCGAGGTCAACCAAAAAAATGGTTGGCGCTGGAACACCGCCAAGGCTTTTTTGCGACCCACTTGCTATGGCCGTCCTAATTTCGAGATGTGGACCAACGCACAAGTCAGTCGCTTGCTGCTGGAAAACCAGCCCGATGGCGGCACACGTTGCGCAGGCGTCCAGGTGTGGAACGGCCAAGCGATGGTCACTGCAAACGCCAGCCACGCTGTCGTGCTGTCGGCTGGGGCCATCGGCTCGCCACAACTGCTACAGTTGTCTGGCATCGGGCCGGCTGACCTGCTGCACAGGCATGGCATCTCGCCGTTGATCGACCTGCCAGGCGTGGGTGAAAACCTGCAAGACCATTTGCAAATCCGAGCAGTATTCAAGGTGAAAGGTGTGAAGACGCTCAACACCTTGGCCAACAATTGGTGGGGTAAGGCGGCCATCGGCTTGGAATACCTGTTCAAGCGCAGTGGGCCGATGAGCATGGCACCCTCGCAACTCGGCGCCTTCACCCGCAGCGACCCGTCGCTGCCCTACCCCAACATCCAATACCATGTGCAACCTTTGAGCTTGGATGCGTTTGGCGAACCCTTGCACACTTTTCCCGCGTTCACAGCGAGTGTGTGCAACCTCAACCCCACCAGCCGTGGCTCTGTGCACTTGAGAAACCCAGACTTCACCCAAGCGCCGCTGATCGCACCCAACTATTTGACCACCGATGCCGACCGCCAAGTCGCTGCCGACTCCTTGCGGGTGACCCGGCGCATTGCTGCGCAAGCTGCCTTGGCCAGTTACCAGCCCGAGGAATGGAAACCCGGCGCCCAGTTCCAAACTGATGAGGACTTGGCCAGGCTGGCTGGCGACATTGGCACCACCATCTTTCACCCGGTGGGCACTGCTCGCATGGGTCGCTTGGACGATCCACTGGCGGTGGTAGACAGCGAAATGCGGGTGCGCGATGGGCGCGGCGGCGTGTTAGTTGGCCTGCGTGTGGTGGATGCCAGCGTCATGCCCACCATCACCAGTGGCAACACCAACAGCCCCGTGTTGATGCTGGCAGAACGGGCGGCAGAAATGCTCATACAGTCCGCCAAGCCAGGTTGATTCGGGAAAGCCCTAGGACCCCAACAGACCATTCAGCACTAAAGTTCTCTCACTCGGCTGGCTTGTCCAGTCATCGAGGGTATGGGGAGACAAAACACACGCAACCGACCACAGTGGGTGAGCGTGTCAAAAGAAAAGCACCGCACAAGGGTGCTTTTTTCATGCCCATCACTTGTCGGGAATGGCTGTTGTCTCGCTTGCTTCTGGGTCTGGCAAAGGCTTGGGCGGCCAGGGCATGCTTGAGACAGGTCGCGGCTTGCCCAGCGGACGTGTCGCCAAGCCTTTTCGCACAGCTTGGATATCCTGTTCGGACGGGTAGACACCCTCAAGCACAAAGTCAAACACCCGTCTGGCGATCGGCGCTGCACTTTGGGCGCCAAAACCACCGTTTTCCACCACCAAGGCCAAAGCCACTTTCGGGTTTTCTGCGGGCGCAAAGGCGATGAACAGCGCATGGTCTCGCAACCGCTCATCGATTTTGCTGGCGTTGTATTTTTCGTTTTGTTTGATGGTAAATACTTGGGAAGTGCCGGTTTTGCCGGCGCTGCTGTAATTCGCGCCAGCAAAGCTTGCAGCCGAGGTGCCTTCCAAATTCACACCGATCATGGCCTGTCGGATGATCTCCAGGTCCTCGGCCTTATAGCCCAGGCTTTGTGCTTGGGCTTTGACCACCGGTTGACTTTCTTTGCTCTCCACATCGAGCACTTCACGCACCAGGTGTGGGCGGGTACGAACCCCGTTGTTGGCCAAGCTCGCGGTGGCCACGGCGAGTTGCAGCATGGTGAAACTGTTGTAACCCTGGCCGATGCCCAAGGAGATGGTTTCTCCGGCATACCAACGTTGTTGCTCGGGTCTTTTGTAGCTGGTGCGCTTCCATTCGGTTGAGGGCAGGATACCGCGCGACTCTCCCTGAATATCAATCCCGGTGAGCTGGCCAAAACCAAACGGCTTCATCTGCTCGTGCATCAGGTCAACACCCATGTCCCGCGCCAAGGTGTAGTAGTAGGTGTCACAGGACTCGACGATCGACTTGTACATGTCCACCATCCCATGACCGCTTTGTTTGTCATCCCTGAATTTATGGCTGCCAAACATGAAATAGCCTGGGTCACTGACCAAAAAACTGGCGGACCGTTTGCCTGTGTGCAAGGCGGCCAAGGACATGAAAGGTTTGTAAGTTGAGGCCGGTGGGTACGTACCTCGCAACGCCCGGTTGAGCAAGGGCTTGTCGAGGGATTCGTTGAGTTTTTGCCAGTTGTCTGTGTCGATGCCTTCGACAAACAAGTTGGGGTCAAAGGTGGGTTTGCTGACAAAGGCGAGCACCTCACCGCTGGCAGGGTCTAGGGCTACCAAGGCGCCACGGCGATCACCGTACAAATCCTCCACCATTTTTTGCAGCTTGATGTTGATCGATAACACCACGGTGTTGCCTGGTGTGGCTGGGCTGCTGCGCAGGCGGCGAACAGCCCGTCCGCCCGCCGATGTTTCCATTTCATGCACACCGGTTTGACCGTGCAGCTGAGGCTCGTAACTTTGCTCAATGCCGAGCTTGCCGATGTAATCGGTTCCACGGTAATTGCCCGCGCTGTCGGACTCCTCGAGCTTTTCTTTTTCTGACGGGTTGATGCGCCCAATATAGCCAATGACATGGCTGGCCAGTTCGTTGTAGGGATAGTTGCGAAACAAACGGGCACGGATTTCAACGCCTGGGAAACGGTAACGCTGGGCCGCAAACCGCGCCACCTCCTCATCCGTCAAACGGGTACGGATCGGAACCGACTCAAAACTCTTGGACTCTTCGCGCAATTTGCGAAAGCGGCGCTTGTCGCGGCCTTGGATGTCAATCAAGACAGAGAGTTTTTCAATCACCACCTCCAATGGCTCGGTGATTTTGGAGGGGGTGATCTCCAGGGTGTATGCCGAGTAGTTGGTGGCCAAGACCACCCCATTGCGGTCCATGATCACGCCACGGTTAGGCACGATGGGCACAATGGCGGTGCGGTTGCTTTCAGCCTGCGCATTGAATTCTTGATAGCGCCAAATTTGCAAATAAGCCAGGCGCAAAAAAAGCACGCCAAAGACAAACATCACAAACAAAGACGCGATCACCACCCTCGCACGAAAGCGTTTAAGGTCGTACTCGACATTGCGCAGCAAACTCATAGTGGGCGGTGTTTGTCTGGGTCAGGAGCGCGGCGCTGCGGGGCCAACAACAAGACGGTGATGACCGGCCACAAACAGGCCTGCAGCACGGGGGCGAGCAAGCTCAACCAACCCGGAAACAAGCTGCCCGCCGTGATACGTAAACTCAACTCCAGCAGCTGCGCAGCCAAAAAAACCGGTAGCACTTGCAAGGCCTGGGAAGGCAGATCAAACCACAAAATACGCCGGTGAATCATGGTGGCCAAGAAGCCCTGCACGGTGTAGGTCAGGGCATGCTGACCCAACAAGGAGGTTTGGTGTACATCGGTCAGCAAACCGAGCCAAAACGCCACACTGACACCGACTTTCAAGGGTTGGTGAACTGCCCAAAACACCAGCACCAGGGCCAGCCAATCGGGGGCCCATGCCGCATTGCCCAGCCAGGCCATGCTCTGCACCATGTTGAACAACAAGGCCAGCGCCAAGCTCAACACCATGAACATGGGGTTGGCTGGCAACAGCAACTGTTGGCCGCGCGGCATGATCATCGCCGACCCCCTTTGTAAACAGGCTGTGGCAAGGCGGGCAGTGCATTGAAGCCGGGCAGCTCGGATTTCAAGGGGCCCAGCACCATGACATGTCGGGCGCCTTGGACTCGCGCCAAGGACTCACACAAAATTCGAGCAAACACCGAGTCTGCGCGGCGCTCGACCTTGACAACTTTTGCCACCGGAATACCTGCCGGGTAAACGCCGTCGACCCCGCTGGTGGTCAAAATATCATTGACCTCGATGTCGGCGTTGGTGGCCATATAGCGCAGCTCCAGCAAAGGCGCACCGCCCGACTCGCCAAATGCCACGCCACGCGCGCCCGTGCGGGTGTTGAGCACGGGGATCGAGTGCTCGCGATCGGTGACCAAGGTGATCTCACTCACCAGGGGATGCACACGGGTGACTTGACCCAAGATACCTTGCTCGTCCATCACGGGCGAGCTCGTCACGATGCCGCTGCTGGCCCCTTTGTTCAAAATCATTTTTCGGGTAAAGGGGTCGGACGCTTCGTAAAGAACCTCAGCGGCAATGGCCGTGGTGTCCAGGCGATCGCGCAAGGCCAGCAATTCACGCAAATGCCGGTTCTCCAAGGCCAGTTGCTCTAACTGGCTTGTTCGCACAGCCTGCGCCAACAACTGGACGCGGGCTTGCTCTGCCGCAACCATGGCATCTTGCTTGCTCTCAAACAATTCGCCGAATTGGTTGGCCACGGCTTGGGGACGCAATGCCAGCCACTCCACCGGGTAGATAAGCAAGGACAAAACCCAACGGGCGGGTTGAACAATGTTGTAGCGCTGGTCGGCAAACATCAGGGCCACAGAAATGACACTGAAGATCACCAGCTTGGTCAGCGCCGAAGTGCCTTGTTTGAAAAAAGGCGGCGGTGAACGGTCCAGCGAGCCCAGTGGCATTTATTCGCTGGTAAAAATAGAACCCAGCCGTTCCATGCGCTCCAGGGCCAAGCCACAACCGCGAACCACACAGGTGAGCGGGTCTTCGGCGACCAACACCGGCAAGCCGGTTTCCTCGGCCATCAAGCGATCCAAATCGCGCAGCAAAGCGCCGCCGCCGGTGAGCATCATGCCGCGCTCGGCAATGTCAGCACCCAACTCGGGCGGCGTTTGCTCGAGCGCGTTTTTGACCGCTGACACGATGTTGTTGAGCGGGTCGGTCAGGGCTTCCAAAATTTCATTGGAAGAAATGGTGAAAGAGCGGGGCACGCCTTCGGAGAGGTTGCGCCCCTTGACTTCCATTTCTTTGACTTCACTGCCGGGAAAGGCCGAGCCAATTTGTTTTTTGATGGCTTCAGCGGTGGGCTCGCCAATCAACATGCCGTAGTTGCGGCGGATGTAGTTGATGATGGCTTCGTCAAACTTGTCGCCACCCACGCGCACACTGCCTTTGTAGACCATGCCGCCCAAAGAGATCACACCCACCTCGGTGGTGCCGCCACCAATGTCGACCACCATCGAGCCCGAAGCGTCGGATACAGGCAAACCAGCGCCAATGGCTGCGGCCATGGGTTCTTCAATCAGGTACACCTCAGAGGCACCAGCGCCCAAAGCGGATTCACGGATCGCGCGGCGCTCCACCTGGGTCGAGCCGCAGGGCACGCAAATGATGATGCGCGGGCTCGGGCGAAACAACGAACGCGGGTGCACCATCTTGATAAACTGCTTGAGCATTTGCTCGGTGACCGTGAAGTCGGCGATCACGCCGTCTTTCATCGGCCGGATGGCTTCGATATTGCCAGGCACTTTGCCCAGCATCGCTTTGGCTTCATGGCCCACTGCTTGAATGGTTTTTTTACCCTGCGGGCCGCCTTCGTGGCGAATCGAGACCACCGATGGTTCGTCCAACACAATGCCTCGGTCGCGTACATAAATCAGGGTATTGGCTGTGCCCAAGTCGATTGCCAAGTCGGTGGAGAAATACCGACGAAATGCTCCAAACATCACAGTCCCTTCTGGGTAATCCAGCAAAGGCGAGATAATACCTGAACACCCTGACTCCGCCATGGCGTATGACCATGCGACACCTGACACCATGTCTTTGACTTCCACCGATATCCACCGCCTGGCCCAGTTGTCGCGTTTGCGCTTTGACGGCCCGAGCAGCGGTCTTTTGCAGCAGCAACTCAACGCATTCTTTGCTGTTGTTGAACAAATCAGCTCGGTCGACACCAAGGGCGTGTTGCCCATGGCCCACCCGATCGATGCCATGCCAAGGCTGGGCGATCACGCCAGCGGTGGCATGCATTTGCGCCTGCGCGAGGACCTGGCGAGCGAGCCCAACCAACGTGAGGCCAACCAACGCAACGCCCCAGCGGTCGAGCGCGGCCTGTTTTTGGTGCCCAAGGTGATTGAATGAGCGACCAAGCCCTGCACCTGCAAAGCCTGAGGGACTTGCGCGCCACCTTGGCGACCAAGCAAGCCAGCGCACTTGAAGTTGCCCAGCACTTTTTGCACCGCGCCCAAGCCGACGCACACCATGCGTTTTTGGCATTCAACCCTGAAGCGACCTTGGCACAAGCCGCTGCAGCACAACAACGTTTGGACGCGGGTGACAAAGCGCCCTTGCTCGGCTTGCCCATTGCCCACAAAGACATTTTTGTCACCACCGATTACCCCACCACCGCTGGCTCGCGCATCTTGGAGGGCTATCGCTCGCCCTTCAATGCCACCGTGGTGCAGCGCTTGAGCGATGCGGGCATGGTGGGTTTGGGCAAGCTCAGTTGCGATGAATTTGCCATGGGCTCGGCCAATGAAAACGTAGCAGTTCCTTCTGTTAAACCACAAGCCGTCACCAACCCCTGGGATCTGAGTCGCATCCCCGGCGGCTCGTCTGGCGGCAGCGCAGCAGCGGTCGCGGCTCGACTGACTCCCGCGGCCACCGGCACCGACACCGGTGGTTCAATTCGTCAACCGGCTGCGTTTTGCGGCATCACCGGCATCAAGCCGACCTATGGCCGGGCCTCGCGCTACGGCATGGTGGCGTTTGCCTCCAGCCTGGACCAGGCAGGCCCGATGGCGCGCAGCGCCGAAGACTGCGCTTTGCTGTTGTCCGCGCTGTGTGGTGCAGACCTCGACCGCGATTCCACTTCTCTGGACTTGCCTGCCGAGGACTTTTCTGCCCACTTGAACACCCCTCTCCAAGGTTTGCGCATTGGCATTCCGAAAGAGTTTTTTGGCGATGGCTTGGCCAGCGATGTGCGCGGCCCGATCGAGCAGGCTTTGCAGGCGCTGCTCAAGCAAGGCGCGCTGTTGGTGCCGATTGCGTTGCCGCGCACCGAGCTGTCGATCCCGGTCTACTACATCATTGCCCCGGCCGAAGCCTCGAGCAACCTCAGTCGCTTTGACGGCGTGAAGTTTGGTCACCGCGCCAAAGACTTTGGCGACCTGGCTGACATGTACGAAAAAACCCGTTCTGAAGGTTTTGGCGACGAGGTCAAACGCCGCATCATGATTGGCAGTTATGTCCTGTCCCACGGTTATTACGACGCTTATTACCTGCAAGCGCAAAAAATCCGCCGCATGATCGCCGATGATTTCCAGGCCGCTTTCCAGCAGTGCGATCTGATCGCCGGCCCAGTCGCCCCGACCGTCGCGTGGAAATTGGGTGACAAGTCAAACGACCCGCTGGCCAATTACTTGGCCGACATCTTCACCCTGCCCGCCTCCTTGGCGGGCTTGCCCGGCATGAGCTTGCCTGTGGGCTTTGGCGAAGGCGGCATGCCCGTGGGCATGCAGCTGATTGGCAACTATCTGCAAGAAGCCAAGTTGCTGAATGTGGCGCACCAATACCAATTGCACTCCGACCACCACATGCAAACACCTGGAGGTGCCGCATGAGCAGCCCGCTGGTTCAAGGCTACGAGGTCGTCATCGGCTTTGAGACCCACGCGCAGCTGTCCACGCACAGCAAAATTTTCAGCCGCGCCTCGACCGCGTTTGGCGCCGAGCCCAACACCCAAGCCTGCGCGGTGGACCTGGCCTTGCCCGGCACGCTGCCGGTGATGAACAAAGGCGCGGTGGAACGCGCCATTCAACTCGGTTTGGCGCTGGGTTCGCAGATCGCCGAGCGCAGCATCTTTGCGCGTAAAAATTATTTCTATCCCGACCTGCCCAAGGGCTACCAGATCAGCCAGTTTGAGATCCCGGTGGTGCAAGGCGGCGAGGTGTCGTTCTTTTTGGAAGTGGGCAAAGAGACGGTGCGCAAAACCGTGCGCTTGGTGCGTGCGCATTTGGAAGAAGACGCAGGCAAGTCGCTGCACGAGGACTTCATTGGTCAATCAGGCATCGATTTAAACCGCGCTGGCACACCGCTTTTAGAGATCGTCACCGAGCCCGACATGCGCAGCAGCACCGAGGCCGTGGCCTATGCCAAAGAGCTACACAAAATCGTCACCTGGATTGGCATTTGCGACGGCAACATGCAAGAGGGCTCATTCCGATGCGACGCCAACGTGTCGGTGCGCAAACCTGGCCAACCGCTGGGCACACGCCGTGAAATCAAAAACTTGAACAGCTTCAAGTTCATGCAGCAAGCCATCGACTACGAGGTGCGCTGGCAAATTGAGCAAATCGAAGACGGCCATGCGATCCAACAGGCAACGGTGCTGTTCAACCCTGACACCGGCGAAACCCGCGCCATGCGCACCAAGGAGGATGCCGCCGATTACCGCTACTTCCCCGACCCGGACTTACCCCCGCTGGTGATTGGCGGCGACTGGGTCGAGCGCGTGAAAAGCGAGATGGCCGAGTTGCCACGCGTGATGGCCGAGCGCTTTGTGCGCGACCATGGCCTGCCCGAATACGACGCCACGCAACTGACCCAAGGCAAAGCGGTTGCCGCTTACTTTGAGGCCACCGCCAAAGCCTGTGGTCAACCCAAACTGGCCAGCAACTGGATCATGGGCGAGGTGTCACGCCGCTTGAACAGTGGCGATATGTCGTTTGAAGCACTGCCCGTGAGCGCCGCGCAACTGGCCGCCTTGATTGGCCGCATCAGCGACAACACCATCAGCAACAACGCTGCCAAACAGGTGTTTGATGCACTCTGGGTGGAGGGCGCTGATGCAGGCAGCAGCGCTGACGGAACGCGTGTGGACGCCATCATCGACGCCAAAGGCTTGAAGCAGATGAACGACTCCGGCGAGCTGGAAACAATCATCGACGAGGTGCTTGCCGCTAACCCGAAGAACGTGGAAGAGTTCAAAGCGGGCAACAGCAAGGCTTTGAACGGTTTGGTCGGACCTATCATGAAAGCCAGCAAGGGCAAGGCCAATCCGGCGCAGGTGAATGCGTTGTTGTTGAAGAAGTTGGGGTGATGGACTTTATGGTCCTTGCATTTTGAATATTGCATGTTCAATTTGCAAGGATGTTTGCCCTGCGCATCAACGTTCCCTTGGACACACTGCGCAATTGGGAACAAGGCAAACGCAAGCCCACTGGTGCGGCTTCAGCTTTGTTGAAGATTTTGGACAAAGCGTCTCAAGCTGCTTTAAAGGCCTTGGGGTAAGGTTTCATCTATTTGGAAAAGCAGCTTTTAAATTACTTAAAGCCAATCTCGAACTTATTTGCAGATATGGCCTTGAAGCCTTTCTTCTCGGCTCAAAAAATCATCGGGCACTTGTAGATTTTTTCTGGCTACCAAGAACTCGGTCCAATCATTGGGGCGACGCGAGAAGATGACATCACCCGTGAGCATGATCCTTTGCGCTTGAAGACAAAGTCAATTTTTACCCACCTTGGTGTGAGTCTGCGAACTCAACCTACCCTGCACGATCAAGCCTTGCGCCAAGTAGTAACTGGCCAGCACCCACAAGCCCGCCACAGGCAAGGGGCTCACAAACTTGTCAAACGCCAACAAGCTGTCCGACACCATGAACGCCATGCTGCCCCAGGCCAACCACAGGCTGCCTGCGCTGCCCAGGTGTTTGGCGCGGCCCCAGGCTTGGGCGGCCATGGTGGCAATCACCAGCACATACACCGCCACGGGCAGCCGCAGATCGGCAGGCAAACCGTTGGTGTCGAGCACCGCATACACCAGCGCTGCGGCTGACAGCGACAAAGCCAAGGCCCGACGGCTGTGCAACCAAGGCGCGTCTTGGCGCAGCATCCAGATGTAGCAAACATGCGCTGCCAAAAAGGCGACCAAGCCTGGCAAAAACAAATTTGGGAAAAGCAACAACACATCGCCCACCCAAGACAAACCCAAGGCACACAGCAACCCGGTTTGCACCGGTTTGCTCAAACCCTTGGCGGACCATGCTGCCCAGATCAAGGTCAGCAGCGCCAGGGGCTTGGCCACTTGGTAAAGCTCTTGCCAGCCGCACACCTGGCTGGCGGTGGCCAAGGCGGCCCACTGCACAAAGGCACACATGCTTGGATGAAGCCGGTTTTGCAGCATGGTGTTGACCGCCCACAAACCCGCACTCACGGCCAGCACACAGGTGGCCGCTTGCGCCCAGGGCATGTCTTCCATATGCCACAACACCATCATGGCCGCGGCCAACAACATGACGAACCAAGCACATGCCAATAACAGGACATGCTGGGTTTGCGCTGGCTGATAAAGTGGAAAGTCGTTCAGGTTGAACCCGGCGCGCGGGAACCGCTGGGCCACATCCGCGGGTCGCCAGCCGGGGTGTTTGAACCACACCCTCAGCTTGTCGCCCCAACGCCGGGTGTGCCAACTGTCTCTCAAGATGTCGGTGTAGCCATGCAGGTTGGCCCACAACGGGTCCCAGCTGTTGAGCGCTCTGCGGGTGCCATACACACAGCGGACTTGGTCATCTTCTTCTTTGAAACTGCCAAACAACCTGTCCCAGACCACCCAGATACCGCCGTAGTTGCGGTCCACATAAGCTTCGTTCACCGCATGGTGCACCCGGTGGTTCGAGGGCGAGCAAAACCAGCGGTCAAACCAACCGAGTTTGCCCACATGCTCGGTGTGGACCCAAAACTGGTAGAGCAAATCGATCAAGGCCACGATGCCAAAAATCAGCGGTGGCACGCCCAGCACTGCCATCGGGATGTAAAAAATCCAGCTGGTCAAAATACCCAGGCTGCTTTGGCGCAACGCGGTGGACAAGTTGTAATGCTGGCTTTGGTGGTGTGGCGCATGCGAGGCCCAAAACACCGCCACCTCATGGCTGGCTCGGTGAAACCAGTAATAGCAAAGGTCGTAGAGCACCAGCGCCAACAACACGCCGTACCAAGAAGTCCACCAGGTTTCGTTTGGGAACAAAGCAACTTGCTCAAACACCAAGGTGTAAATGCCAATGCGCATCACGCGGGTGAATATGCCTGTGATTTGGTTGATGATGCCCATGGAGATGCTGCTGATCGCGTCATCCAAACGGTAGGTTTGTGCACCTGCTTTGCCTTGACGAGACAAGCGCCAACCCCACAGCCACTCGATCATGATCGACAGAAAGAAAACCGGCGCGGCCAAGACGATGACAAATCCCATGGGTGATTCCTTTTGTAGCTTTCGCGATATTAGGTCACTTTGGCCATAACACCCACAAGCGCAGGGGTTGCTTCATGCGCCCGGCCAATTCGCCGGCTTGCCAGCCGGTGCCCATGAACAAGTCGGCGCGCACCGCACCCACGATGGCGCTGCCGGTGTCTTGCGCCACCACCAAGCGCTGCAACGCTTGGGTCGGGCCGGGCGAGACCAACCACAAGGGTGTGCCGTAAGGAATGCTTTGAGGATCGACCGCAATCGAGCGGCCAGCGATCAGCGGCAAGCCTTGCGCGCCGCGCGGTCCAATGCTGGGGTCGGGCAAGGCCTCTTCCCGAAAAAACACATAGCGCGGGTTGACCCACAACAGCGCTTGCACCCGCTGCGGGTTGCGCTGCACCCATGCCTTGATGCCCGGCCAAGACGCGTCTTTGAGCTCCCTGTTGTCGAGCAACCAACGGCCAATGCTTTGGTAGGGGTGTTCGTTGGACGCGGCATAACTCAGGCGCACGGTGCGCACACTGCCATCGGCTTCG
>CAMCES010000027.1 GCA_945873925.1 Bordetella parapertussis | reverse complement strand
TACGGCCCTGTCACCTACGACATTGCCAGCTTGATGCGCGATGCGTTTGTCAGCTGGGACGAGGAGGTGTGTTTGGACACCACGGTTCGCTATTGGCAACAAGCCCGAGCCGCGGGGCTGCTGGACTTCGAGGACTGGCACAGCGACTTCGGGGCGTTTTACCGTGCGGTTGAATGGATGGGTTTGCAGCGTCACTTGAAGGTCGCTGGCATCTTCGCCCGCCTGAGCTTGCGCGACGGCAAACCAAAATACCTGGCCGACACCCCGCGCTTCATTGGCTATATGCGCGCCACCGCCAGTCGCTACCGTGAGCTCACGCCCTTGCTGCGCTTGCTCGACCAAATCGAAGGCGCAGCCGCGGTCACAGGCTATGCCTTTGGGCGGGTCTGAGGCATGCCACGCTTTCACGCCGCCTGCGGCCTGCACCCGGGGCTGGCTTTGCAACTGCCCGATGACACCGCGCGCCATGTGCAGGTGCTTCGCTTACAGCCCGGCGACGAAATCAGCTTGTTCAATGGCCAAGGCGGCAGCCACACCGCGCGCATTGTGCGCATGGGCAAACACACGGTAGACGCTGAGGTGCTGGCATACGACCCCAGCGAGCGGGAGTCGGCCTGCCAAACCCATGTGGCGCTGGGCATGCCAGCCAACGAGCGCATGGACTGGCTGGTGGAAAAAGCCACCGAGCTGGGGGTGGCGCGCATCACACCCTTGATGACCCAGCACACGGTGCTGCGCTTGAGTGGCGAGCGGGCCTTCAAGCGCCTAGGCCACTGGCAGGGCATTGCAAAAGCCGCATGTGCCCAATCGGGCAGAAACCGGGTGCCGCTGATTGATGCGCCTGTGCCTTTGCGGGATTGGTTGGGCGGCCTGCCCGATCCGTCCCAGTCGCTGCGCTGCGTCTTGTCTTTTCAAGCCGATCGGCAGTCCTGGCAAAACGCTTGGGGGCAACACCCCAGCGCGCTGACCTTGCTCAGCGGCCCAGAAGGCGGTTTGAATGCCGAGGAAGAGGCCTGGGCAAGGGCCAAAGGTTTTCAAGCCGTCGGTTTGGGCGGCCGGGTGTTGCGGGCAGAGACCGCGCCTTTGGTTGTGCTGGCACAGCTGTTGTAGAGGCTTTGCTGCTATGCAAAGCGCTCGTCCAACCAGCCGACCAGCTTGCTCAACACCTGGTGTTTTTCAGGATCGTTGAATATTTCGTGGTACATCACTTTGTAGCAATGCGATTGCAACCACTGGGGCGGCGCGGCTTTGGCAAATTGCTCGCTGCCTTGCGGATTCACACAGCGGTCTTGGCCGGCATAAATAAGCAGCGATGGTGTGTGCCAGTGCGCTGCCTGCTGCACCGCTAGCTCGGCTTGGGAGATCAACCAAGCTGCCAAGCCGGCAGAGATTTTGTCATGCACCAAGCGGTCTTCACGGTAGGCCCGCACCACCTTGGCGTCACGCGCCAGCCATGCCAAGGGCAGTCCGTTGCTCACCCGCAAATGCGGAAAGTACCTGGGCAAAGTGGCCAGCAACAATTTTTGTACCGGGTTGGTGAAAGCCGCCAACGCCGGCGAGCTCATCACCACCGCGTCAGCGCGGCAAGCGGCTTGCGCCACCGCACGTTGCACCACCAAACCACCCAAGCTGTGGCCCAACAACACCAGGGGTAGGCGCTTTGGCTGCCGCTGGATGTCTGCCACCACCGCGGCCAAATCCTCCACCAGCTGGTTGGGCGTGGCGACATCGCCTCTGGCACCGCTGGACAAGCCATGGCCGACATGGTCATAACCGGTCACGGCATACCCCGCCTGCTGCAGGGCATAGGCCACATGGTTGTAGCGGCCCATGTGCTCACCCAAACCATGCACCAACAATACCTGTGCTTTCGGGGTCTGCTCAGGCGCTGGCCAGTGGTAGCGCGCCAGGCAGTGGTCTGCGCTTATCCACTCGTCGGTGGTGGGGTGAAACGCGTGTTGGGCAGCAATCGTGGTCATGGAAACTTCAATGGGGCTTAGCCGTCAATTGAAACACAGCCGTGGCGGCGCGTCCATTGGGCCACCATCGCACCTCTTGGTGCTCTTGCAAACCAAAGGCATCTTGTATGCGCAGGTGGTTGTGGTGGGCCAGGGTTTGGAAGTCCGCAAAGGTGGCCACCCGAATATTAGGTGTGTCGTACCACTGGAATGGCAGGTTTTTCGTGACCGGCAGGTGGCCTTGCAACACCTTCAAGCGGTTGGGCCAGTGGGCAAAGTTGGGGAAGGTGATGATGCCCATGCGGCCAACGCGCACGGTTTCGCGCAACATGACCTCGGCATTGCGCAAATGTTGCAAGGTGTCGATTTGCAGCACCACATCAAAACTTTGATCGCCAAACATCGCCAAGCCTTGATCGAGGTTGAGCTGAATGACTGGCACGCCGCGCTTGACGCAGGCCAGCACGTTCGCGTCATCGATCTCCACCCCATAGCCGCTGCATCCATGGTGCTGCTGCAAATGCGCCAACAACTCGCCACGACCACAACCCAGGTCCAAGACCCGGCTGCCAAAGGGCACCATGCGGGTCACCGCGTCACGCAACACCGTGTTCATGCTGCAGCCCCTGTCTGTATGCCCTCGAAATACGCCCGCAGCAAAGACAGGTAACGCGGGTCGTCCAACAAAAACGCATCATGGCCATTTGGCGCATCGATGTCGGCATAGCTCACCTGCCGCTGGTTGGCCACCAAGGCTTGCACCATTTCTCGGCTGCGCGAAGGCGCAAAGCGCCAATCGGTGGTGAAACTCACCAATAAAAACTGCGCCGAGGCACGCGCCAAGGCGGCCGTCAGGTTGTTGTGGAACCCGCGGGCTGGGTCAAAGTAGTCCAGCGCACGGGTGATCAGCAAATAGGTGTTGGCGTCGAAATACTCGCTGAACTTGTCACCCTGGTGGCGCAAGTAGCTTTCGATTTGGAACTCGATCTCTTGGGTGCTGTATTTCAAGGCCTCGCCGTTTTGCAACAGGCGGCCAAACTTGGTGTTCATCACGTCATCGCTCAAATAGGTAATGTGCCCGAGCATCCGCGCAATGCGCAAGCCGCGTTTGGGCAGCACACCATGGGCGTAAAAATGGCCGCCATGGAAATCCGGATCGGTGACGATGGCGCGGCGCGCCACCTCATTGAAGGCGATGTTTTCCGCGTTCAGGTTGGGCGCGCTGGCAATCACCACCGCATGGCGCAAGCGGTCTGGGAACTGCAAACTCCAACTCAGGGCTTGCATGCCGCCCAGACTGCCACCCATGACCGCCGCCAATTGACCAATGCCCAAAGCATCCAACAGTCGGGCTTGGGCTTGCACCCAGTCTTCCACAGTCACCACCGGGAAATCCGCCCCGTACACCCGGCCTGTCGCCGGGTTGGTGTGCATCGGCCCGGTCGAACCAAAACAAGAACCCAGGTTGTTCACCCCGATGACAAAAAAACGCGTGGTGTCCACGGGTTTGCCAGGGCCGATCATGTTGTCCCACCAACCTTCGCTCTTGGCTTGACCTGGGTAATGCCCAGCCACGTGGTGTGAGGCGTTCAAGGCGTGGCAAATCAACACCGCGTTGTCACGCGCCGCGTTGAGTTCGCCGTAGGTTTCATAACTGAGTTGGTATGCAGATAACACCCCACCGCCTTGCAAGGGCAAGGGTTGGTCAAAAGACATCGACTGTGGGTGTGCTGTGAATGACATCCAAATATTCCGGCAATGCTAAAAAACGACACCGGTTGGACTGACGTCTTTAGCTGAACTTGTTAAAGCGCCCGCAAGCTCAAGCAAATCGGCGCTGAAGCAAAGTATAACTATGGCCTATGCCCACTCCTTTGGCCGCAGCCCTTGACCGTTTGGGTCAACTGATTTTGGACAAAACCCAACATTGGCCGGGGGTGTCCGGCCGCGCTTTTTTGCTTTTCGGTTTGTCGGTTGGCATGCTCAATGCCTTGGTGTTTTACTTCGAGCCCCAAACCACCTCCGGGAAAATTTACAACCTCTACGAAGCCATGGCCTTTGCCGTGCTGCTGGGCATGGTCGTGTTTTTCAATGCCGTGACCTTTGCCTCTCACGCTTTTTTGGTCATTGTGTTTTTGTTCATCAACCTGATTTCGGCGATCAATGGCGGTGTGAACTCACCCAACATGGGTTGGATGCCGCTGGTGCCTGTACTGGCACTCATGTTGTTTGGTCCAAAACAAGCCCTGGCCTGGCTGGCTTTGGTGATCGGCTCACACCTGCTGCAAACCCTTGCCGTGTCCCAAGCCTGGATATCGGGTGAGGTTGATCCTTCCTTGTTTCCGGTTCACCATGCCTTGGCCTCGCGCCTGAATGTGTTGACCCTGTTGGTGTTGGCGGTGTGTATTTATGACTGGATGCACAGCAGCAAACGGCGTGAAGTGGCGCAGCGCAACGCCGACCTTGAACAAACCCGCCTGGCCTTGCTGCAAGCGCAAAGCCACAAGGATGAATTCATTGCCTCGGTTGGTCATGAACTTCGCACTCCGATGAATGCCATCTTGGGGCTCAACAGTGTCTTGCTCACCGAGTTGGCCGATCAGCCAGCGCAGCACGCCTTGGTGGTTCATATCCGCGAATCAACCGAGCAACTGCTGCGGGTGGTCAATGACATTTTGGACATCTCTCAGCTCGAAGCCGCCCAGATCCACTTGCATCCCGCGCCTTGCCAGTTGTCGGCCTTGATCGCCACCGCCTTGCAGGCAGTCACAGCCTCGGCGCAAGACAAAGGTTTGCGCTTGCAAGCAGACATAGACCCAGCCATCCCTGACTGGGTGATGGTTGACCAGCAGCGACTGCTTCAGGTGTTGTCGCAATTGCTGGACAACGCAGTGAAGTTCACGTCCGCGGGTTTGATCCAGCTTCGCTTGTTGCACCTGGCACAGGGAGTTCGCTTTGAAGTGCAAGACTCGGGCATCGGCATTTCACCGGCGCGTTTGCACAATGTGTTCAGCCGCTTTGAGCACGCCGACATCGACACCCATCGCCAATACGGTGGCACGGGATTGGGTTTGGCGATCTGCGACCGCCTGGTTCGACGAGTCGGGGGCACCATCGGGGTGGACCAGGTGCAGCCGCACGGCACCTTGGTCTGGTTTGAATGGCCTATGCAAGCCAGCACCTCTCCGGTCATGGCGCTTCAACCCAACCCGCTGGACGTGACCCAGGTTCACCACTTGTTGGTCGTTGATGACAACGCCATGAACCAGCTGGTGGTGGAGTTGATGGTGCACCAAGTGCTGCCCCTTGCCGTGGTGCATAAAGCCAGCAGTGGTGCGGATGCCTTGACGCTGTTGGCCACACACACTGTCGATGCGGTGCTGATGGACATGGTCATGCCCGACATGGACGGGCTTGAAACCACACGGCGTCTGCGTACGCTGCCAGGCTTGGCCAGGTTGCCTGTGATCGGTTTGACCGCCAACAGCCAGTCGCAAGATGTGGCGAAGTGTTTGGCTGCGGGCATGGTCGATGTCTTGATGAAGCCCCTAGAAGCAAACGCCTTGCACGGCTGCTTGAGCCGTCACCTCGGAGGCGACCATGGCTGAAGCCAAACCATCGCGCTGGGCCAGGTGGTCGCAAGCCGGTTTGGGGTTGACCCATGACCCGATCAACTATGTGTATTTCGTGCTGGCCCTGGCATGCATGTCGGATGTGTCAACGGCCTTGACCTCGCCCTTGCCGATGGTGCGTCAGTTCATGTGGTTCACCGCTGCCATCTGGGCCTTGTTGGTGGTGGCGCGTTGGCGCGGCCTGTCTGTGCCTTTGGTTTTGCAGCTGGGTTCGCTGTTGGCGGTCACTGAAGTGACTGTCCAATGTCTTTTCATCGGCGGTCTGTATTCGAGCGTCATGAATTGGCTCGGCGTGGTCGTGGTGGTCAATTATTTCGTCGGGGGGCGTTTGCTGGGTGCGCTGTGGTTCTTGGTGGTGCTGGTTTTGATTTTTTTGCAATTGCATTTGCACCACCAGAGCGACTTCGGCCTCTTGATCGGTTCCCAAGCGAATCCCTCCTCGGCTGCTTTGTTGGACTACTCCTTCATTTGCATCAGCTTGATCGTGGTGTTTTTGTTTTTTGACCAACGCCACCGCAACACCATGAACGAGCTGACCGCGCGCCGATTGGCGCTTGAAAACTCCCAAAAAGAACTGGAACACACCTTGCAAATGCGTGAGCATTTCATCGCCTCTGTCAGCCATGAGTTACGCACGCCCATGAATGCCATTTTGGGCCTCAACGCTTTCTTGCTCTCCAGCGTCAAGCACAAACCGCGCGCCACGCAAGTGCTGACCCACACCCGTCAGTCTGCTGATCACTTGATGACGGTGATCAACGATGTGCTGGATTACAGCCAGTTCAAATCAGGTCAGTTGCGGGCACAACTGGCCACCATGCCATTGCGGCAGGTCTTGCAAACCGCTTTCGATTTGTTCAAACCACGCATCAACGACTCGACCGTCTCCTACCGTTTGGCGATTGCTGACGATGTGCCTGAATGGGTCACCAGTGACCGCCACCGTTTAACGCAAATCTTGGTCAACTTGCTGGGCAACGCCATCAAGTTCACTCACCAAGGCGAGGTGTCACTGCAGGTGCTAGTGATCGATGGGGGTGTCAAGTTCAGTGTGCGCGACAGCGGCATTGGCATCCCCGTCGACCAACAAGCGCGCTTGTTCGAGCGTTTTAACCAAGCCGATGCGAGCATCCAGCGCCGCTTTGGCGGCAGCGGTTTGGGTTTGACCATTTCTCAACGCCTGGTCCAACTGTTGGATGGCCACATGGGTTTTGAGAGCACCGCCGGTGAAGGCTCGGTGTTTTGGTTTTGGCTTCCTTTGCGCGCGGTTGTTTCACCCGCGCCGTCTTCAACCGTGCCCACGCAACAGCTGCGCTCCACCGCTCACGGCTGGCATTTTTTGGTGGTCGATGACCATCCCGTCAACCGCTTGTTGCTGCGTCAAATCCTACAAACGACCTGGCCCAAGTCTTCCATCACCGAGGCCAGCCATGGCGAGGCGGCTCTGCAACTGCTCGCTCAGCAAGCTTTTGACCTGGTGCTGATGGACATGGTCATGCCCGGGATGGACGGGATTGAAACCACCCGCGCCTTGCATGCGCAATTGACTCAAGCCGACAAAACGGTGCCGCCGGTCTTGGGCATGACCGCCAATGTCAATCCGCATGACTTGCAACGCTTTCAAGAGGCAGGCCTGCAAGGTATTTTGCTCAAACCCTTTGAGCGTGATGCATTGGTCGCCCGCATCGACGCCTTGCTTTTGGCCTGACCCGCTGCGGCAGGCGCCAGCCATGTCTTGCTTTGGTGCATTTTTTGCTTGATTATTGTGCGCGGTCTTGTTTGCGCGTTTTTTTGCACCAAAAACAAACACCATTCCCCAGGAGATCTCATGGATGCACTCAAACAGGGCGCGGACGCTTTGTTCATCTTGCTCGGCGCCATCATGGTGTTGGCCATGCATGCCGGCTTTGCTTTTTTAGAGCTGGGCACGGTTCGCCGGAAAAACCAGGTCAATGCCTTGGTCAAAATCTTGGTGGATTTCAGCGTCTCGACCGTGGTGTATTTTCTGATTGGCTACAGCGTGGCTTATGGGACCACGTTTTTGGTCGACGCGGCCACCCTGGCCGAGCGCAACGGCTATGACCTGGTCAAGTTCTTTTTCTTGCTGACTTTTGCGGCAGCCATCCCAGCCATTGTGTCTGGCGGCATTGCAGAACGCGCTCGCTTCTACCCTCAACTGATTGCTACTGCGGTTATTGTGGGCTTTATTTACCCCTTCTATGAAGGCATTGCTTGGAACCAGCATTTCGGTTTCCAAGCCTGGCTCAAAGCCACCACCGGTGCCGAGTTCCATGATTTCGCCGGCTCAGTGGTCGTGCACGCAATGGGCGGCTGGATTGCCTTGCCCGCGGTCTTGCTGCTGGGCGCTCGCGCCAACCGCTATAAAAAGGACGGTGCCGTTTCTGCCCACCCGCCCTCGAGCATCCCGTTTTTGGCGCTGGGCGCATGGGTGTTGTGCGTGGGCTGGTTTGGTTTCAATGTGATGAGCGCGCAAACCATCGACAAGGTGTCGGGCTTGGTCGCTGTCAACAGCCTCATGGCCATGGCCGGTGGCACCTTGACCGCCCTGTGGTTGGGTAAAAACGACCCTGGCTTTGTGCACAACGGTCCCTTGGCAGGTTTGGTGGCTGTGTGCGCCGGCTCTGACCTCATGCACCCCTTGGGCGCCTTGGTGGTCGGCGGCATCGCGGGTGCCTTGTTTGTTTACATGTTCACCCTGACCCAAAACAAATGGCGGGTCGATGATGTGCTGGGCGTTTGGCCACTCCACGGCCTGTGCGGGACCTGGGGAGGCATCGCAGCGGGCATCTTTGGCAGCACCAGCCTTGGCGGTTTGGGTGGTGTCAGTTTGTCTGCTCAGGTGTTGGGTACCCTGATGGGGGTGGTGTGGGCAGTGTGCACCTCCGCTGTGCTTTACGGCTTGCTCAAACACTTCATCGGCTTGCGTTTGAGCCAAGAAGAAGAGTTTGAGGGTGCCGACATGACCATCCATAAGATCAATTCCAGCCCAGAACACGACACCAGCTGGTGAGTTATGTGGTTTTTTTGCCGTCTTTACGCACTTTTTGAGGATAAACACTCGGTTTTACATTGGTTTTCTGCTTCATAATCATCCGGTCTGCATGTCTGCACAGGGGTGCGCGCGCGGTGTGTGTGGTGGTCGGCTAGTTTCGCTTCTTGGCTTTCGTGGGCAGGTGCAATCAGGACTCCATCGCTTTTTTATTCGTTTTTATGGAGTCCCTGAATGGGCAACAAACTGTACGTCGGCAACCTGCCGTATTCCGTGCGCGATGGCGACTTGGAACAATCTTTTGGTCAATTTGGCTCTGTCACCAGCGCCAAAGTCATGATGGAGCGCGACACCGGTCGCTCCAAAGGCTTTGGCTTTGTGGAAATGGCCAACGATGCAGAAGCGCAAGCTGCCATCAGTGGCATGAATGGCCAGCCTTTGGGTGGTCGCAGCTTGGTCGTGAATGAAGCGCGCCCGATGGAGCCTCGTCCCCCCCGCAGTGGTGGTGGCGGCTACGGCGGTGGCGGTGGCGGTGGCGGTGGTGGCTACGGCGGTGGTGGCGGCGGCAACTACGGTGGCGGTGGCGGTCGTCGTGAGGGCGGCGGCGGTTACGGCGGCGGCGGCGGACGTCGTGAAGGCGGCGGCGGTCGCAACGAATACTGATCTGCCCGCACCTACAACAAAGGCCTCTTTCGAGGCCTTTTTTCATGGCGCAACGGATTTCGGGGTCAGTACGGTGTTGACCCGCCCTTGCAATTGGATGACTTGATTGAGGTTGTCGGCATGCATGCTGTCACCCTTGAAGGTGTTCTTTCCTCTGACGGCTTGAACCGGCACATGGCTTTTGACCTCATCGGTGTTGGCGAAGAAGTGCAAAAACTCACTTGTCACGGTCAAGGCATCCGGTTGATCTGCTGTGGCTTGCCTTTGCAGTTGAACCTCGCCCATCAACTGCAACTCGCTGCCATCTTCATTGGTCAATGCCTGCTTGGCCTGCCCCTGGGTGACATTGCTCTGCTTGGAATAGGACATGAACCGCGGTTGTTGCACCAAGGTGTTGTTGCTGGCCGCGAAATGTTGGGCCAACTCCCCTTGCATTTCATTTTTGAGTTGGCCATTCAGGGCATAGACCCGCATTGAAAAATCCCGCATGTCGTAATCAGGTATGTCAAGCGGCTTTTTTTCGATGGCCTGCGTCAGGACCTGAGGTGCCGTGCGCAACAACCAAACCGTCGCCAACAACAAGAGAGACAGACCCAACAGGGGCAGCCATGCCAACACAGCCTGCAGTGCTCGGTGGATCGGCCGCCAGGCCGCAGGGGGATTGGCGCCGATGGGCGGCCCGAGTCTGTTCACGCCAAGGCCTCGCTGAGGTATGCAGGGTAGTGGCCACTGGCTTGCAACAACAAATCACACACCTCACGCACCGCGCCCTGGCCGCCGCTGGCTTGGGTCACATGGTGGGCGCGAGACAGCACCTCAGGGTGTGCGTTGGCGGGCGCAAAGGCCATGGCGCTGGGCAGCATCATGGCCAAGTCCGGCCAGTCATCACCCATGGCAGCTGCTTGCTGCCAGTCCGCACCCAAGGCCTGTAAACATTGATCGGCGGCGACCCTTTTGTCTTCCACCGCGAAACGGGCATGCTCCATCTGCAAGCCTGCCAAGCGCATGCGCAAGGCCGGGCTGTCTCGACCCGATATCACCACGGCCTGGATTCCCGCCTTTTGCAACATTTTCAAACCCTGCCCATCCAAGGTATGGAAACGCTTGGTCGACTCGCCATGTTCATTGAAATACAAACCACCGTCGGTCAACACACCATCGACATCGAGCAGCAAGACACGGATACTTTTGGCTTGTGCCAACAAAGCGGCTGAGAATCGCGCCTGGTGCATGTCAAATCACTTTCGCGCGCATCAAATCGTTGGTGTTGACAAAGCCGCACAGCTGGCCTTGCGGATTGACCACCATGACGCTGGTGATGCGCTTGAGCTCCATCAGCTCGGCGGCTTGCGCCGCCAAAGCGGTGTTTGTCAATGTCACCGGATTGGGGTGCATCACATCGGCTGCGGTGAGTTGGCGCATGTCAGCGCCTTTTTCAATCAAACGGCGCAAATCACCGTCGGTGAATATGCCCAGCACTTTTGATTGCGCATCGACCACGGCCGAAGCGCCCAAGCCTTTGCGACTCATCTCTCGCATCAGCTCGCCAAAGGAGGCGCTTGGCAACACCTGGGGCACATCGTCGCCTTGGCGCATCACATCCGAGACATGGGTCAGCAGTCGCCTACCCAGGCTGCCGCCCGGGTGCGACCGGGCAAAGTCATCGGCCTTGAAGCCGCGGGCATCGAGCACCGCCACCGCCAACGCGTCACCCAATGCCAGCTGCGCAGTGGTACTGGCTGTGGGCGCCAGGTTCAAGGGACAGGCTTCTTTGTTGACACTGCAGTCGAGCACCCAGTTGGCATGTTGGGCCAGGGTGGATTGCAGGTTGCCGGTGATCGCCACCATCGCTATGCCTTGGCGCTTGATGATCGGCAAGATAGCGGACAGCTCTTCACTCTCGCCGCTGTTGGACAAGGCCAGCACCAGGTCTTCTTGTTTGACCATGCCCAAGTCGCCATGGCTGGCCTCGGCAGGATGCACGAAAAATGCTGGGGTTCCCGTCGATGCCAGGGTAGCGGCGATCTTTCGTCCTATGTGCCCGCTTTTGCCCATGCCCATCACCACCACACGCCCACGCACCAACAAAACCGCTTGCACGGTTTGCACAAAAGCCTCGCCCAAGCGCTGCTGCACCGCCAGGATCGCTTCTGCTTCTATCGCCATGGTGTCTCGTGCAAGTGACAGCACATGCTGGTTTGTTGATGGCTGGTGGCTGGTCATGGCTGCTGATTATGCTTTTTGTCAGGCCTTGGCTTATTTGCCGATGCAAAAGCGAGAAAAAATCTCGCCCAGCAAGTCGTCTGCCGTGAAGTCACCGGTCAAACTGGCCAAAGCCTGCTGAGCGAGACGGCACTCTTCGGCCAACAGGTCCAGTGCTGGCCAGCGGCGGGTCAAATGCGCCGCTGCGGCTTGCAAATGCTGCCCCGCCTGTTGCAGTGCTTGAACATGCCTGGTGCGCGCGTTGAACACGCCTTCTTGGGTTTGCGGGGACCAGCCGGCCAAGCGCAGGATGTGTTGACGCAGCTCAGCCAGACCGAGGCCGGTTTTGGCTGAAATGCGCAACACCCGATCGGCCGGCAAGCCCGCTGCAAGGCTGCAGGTGTCTGCCTTGTTGTCAACCTGTAGCAGCTGGGTTCGTGCCGGCAAGCGCTGTTGTATCTGCGCGTGCAAACCACTTTGCGCCATTTGATAAGGCGCGTCATGGGCCCGGCTCAGGTCGTTGAGCAAAAGCACCATGTCGGCCTGTTGGATTTGTCCCCACGCGCGGTCTATGCCGATTTGTTCAACCTCGTCGGCCAATTGCATGTCGCGCAGGCCAGCGGTATCGAGCACATGGATCGGCACGCCCTCGATCTGTATCGACTGGCCCAGCACATCACGGGTGGTGCCGGCAATCGGTGTGACGATCGCCAGCTCGGCGCCTGCCAAGGCATTGAGCAAAGAACTTTTGCCGGCATTGGGCTGCCCGGCAATCACCAATTTCAAGCCATCGCGCAACAACGCCCCTTGTTCTGCCTGCGCCAACAAACTTGCCAACTGGGCTTGCAACTCGGTCAGCTGTCGCGACACGCCCAGTTGCTCGATGAAATCGATGTCTTCCTCTGGAAAGTCCAAACTGGCTTCGATTTGCATCCGCACCTGCACCAAGGCACCTGTCAAACCATGGACTTGGTTGGAAAACACACCTTGCAGCGAGCGTCCGGCGCTGCGCACAGCGGCTTGGGTCTGGGCATCGATCAGGTCTGCCACCGCCTCGGCCTGTGCCAGATCGATTTTTTGATTCATGTAGGCGCGCTGGGTGAATTCGCCTGGCTCGGCCATGCGCAGACCCGCCAACATGGCTTGTCCTTGCGGGTTGCTGCTTTGTGCCACGACCAAACAGTGGGCCATCACCATGTGCAGCACCACGGTTCCCCCGTGACACTGCAGCTCCAACACGTCTTCGCCGGTGTAACTGTGCGGACCCGGGAAATACAAGGCCAACAACTGGTCTATCGCTTGCCCGTGTTCATCTTGCAAATGCACCAAGTGGGCATGTCGGGGTTGGGGGTTGGTTTGACACAGCGCTTGTGCAAACCCCTGCAAATCTTTGCCACTGATGCGAACCACGCCCACGGCGCCTCGACCGGGCGGCGTGGCAATCGCCATGATCGGTGCATCGCGTCGCGCGAGCATGGCCTTCAGAAGCCGGCGTCTGGGCGGCGCATCAATTCACGCCCAATTGCCGGTTGATCATCCATTGCTGCGCAATCGACAAGACGTTGTTGGACAACCAGTACAACACCAACCCCGCAGGGAAGAAAAAGAACATCACACTGAAGGCCAGTGGCATGAACCACATCATCTTGGCTTGGATCGGGTCAGGCGGTGTGGGATTGAGCCAAGTTTGGAGCACGGACGTGGCGGTCATCAGCAAGGGCAGGATGAACCAGGGGTCTGGCGCAGCCAAGTCGCTTACCCAGCCGATCCAAGGCGCGTTTCTCATTTCCACCGAGGCCAGCAAAACCCAGTACAAAGCGATGAAAAAGGGGATTTGCACCGCAATTGGCAAACACCCGCCCAAGGGGTTGACCTTTTCTTCCCGGTAAATCTTCATCATCTCTGTCTGCATTTGCTGCGGATTGTCTTTCAAGCGCTCACGCATTTCCATGATCTTGGGGTTGATGGCTTTCATCTTGCCCATGCTTTTGTAGGCTTGGGCATTGAGCCAATAGAAAGCGGCTTTGAGCACCACCACCAAAGCCACGATCGACCAACCCCAGTTATTGATCAGCAGGTTCAACTCGTAGAGCAACCAAAACAAGGGTTTAGACAAGATGGTGAGCCAGCCATAGTCTTTGACCAACTCCAAGCCGGGGTAGACCGCCTCTAAGGTTTTTTCCTCTTGCGGTCCGAGAAACAAGCGCGCGGTTTGAGTCAGCTGGCTGTTGGGCTCGACACTGGGCAAGGGGGCCACCATGCCAGCGGCGTACAGGTTTTGGTCTATTTTTCGAGCAAAGACCTCCCTTTGCTGTCCGTCATCGAGCAGCCATGCGCTGGCGAAGTAATGCTGCACCATGGCGACATAACCCTGCGAGCTTTGTTTTTCGAATTCGGCATTGTTCTTTTCAATGTCAGAGAACTCCACTTTCTGGAATTTCTTCTCGCTGGTGTAGACCGCCGGGCCGGTGAAGGTGGAATAAAAAGCAGACTCCCCTTCGAGCTTGTTGCCATCGCGCACGAGCTGCACATACAGCTGTGGGTTGATGGCGGTGCTGCCGGTGTTGATGATGTCGTGCTGCACGCTCAGGGTGTAACTGCCGCGGCGCAAGGTGTAGGTTTTGACCAGCTTGACATCGCCAACAACGGGTGACTCAAACCGCACCAAGGTTTCTTGCTCGCCGTCTTTGAGGTTGCTGCCAGCGACCAGACGCATCGGGGTTTTGTGGCTGGGCAAGCCTTGGTTGCCGACAGCCGCAATCAGGCCGGTCTGTGCCATGTAGACACGCTCTTTGCTGTCGTCGAGCAATTTCACCGGTCTGCCCGAGCGCTGCGCATCCGTGTGTTTGAGCAATTCTGCGCCAATCAGATTGCCGCCTTCGCTGTCAAAAGTCAGTTTCAACAAGTCGGTGCTGATGTCGTGCCGCTCGCGGCTTTGCAGTGATGGACTGCTGTTGGTTTGTGGCAAGGCGTTGACGCTGCTCGGTGCGGGGGTGCTGGCATCGAGACCGCCAGAATCCGGCTTGGTCTGCTCGGCCGGCTTGACTGCGCTGGGGAAAAAAGTGGGTTTGTTGCCGTTATGGATTTGCCACTGATCCCACAACATCACCAAAGAAAAACCAAATACAACCCAGAGGATAGTGCGGCGAATATCGTTCATGTGCGAGGTGCTTGAGGGGTGGAGAGTGTTTTGAACAGGGCATCTGGCACCGGGTCATGGCCGCCGGCGCACCAAGGATGGCAACGACACAGGCGGCGCAAAGTCAGGTAGCTGCCAGCGGCCGCCCCATGGCGGGCAAGCGCTTGGATGGCGTAGCGGGAACACGTCGGCTCAAGCCGGCATGCCGAGCCCAGCCATGGGCTGAGGAAAAAACGGTAGGCTTTGACAAGATCCATCAAGAATCGCTGCATCATGGCTTGGGGGCATTGGTGAACAGTTGCAAGAGTTCGCTGCGGACCGCGGAACGCAAAGCGGGCGAGGTGGCACTGGTGTAGACGCGGCGGTCAAATTCACGCCGCAAACGCACCACTCTGTCGGCATTGTCTGTTGGGGACAAACATTGTGCGGCCAGACTGTAGATTTGCCTTTTGATCGTATTGCGCGTAACCGCACGTTTGGCCAAGCGCTTGGGCACCACCGCCCCGATACGCGAGACCAGCGCCGGGCTGCGTTGGTGCAAGGCAAAGTGCGTTGTGTTGATCGCAACGCCTGCGCCCATCACGCCATCAAAGTCAGCACGCTGGGTGATTTTGTGCACACGGCCTGACAATCAGACAGCCAAGCGCTTACGTCCTTTGGCTCGACGCGCATTGATAATGGCGCGCCCGCCGCGGGTTTTCATGCGGACCAAAAAGCCGTGGGTGCGCGCACGGCGCGTCTTTGAGGGTTGGTAAGTGCGTTTCATGGTCAATTTCTGCGAATAGGGAAAACCGCAGATTATCTCTAAATTTCAACCGCTTGTCCGAGAATCTGCCTGCAAAATCTGACTGGGCATGAAATTTTGTGCTTTCCACGCGGGTATATAACCAAACTGTGGATAAATTTTTGATAAAGTATGCCAAATGCATCCCCATCTCAAAACTATCCACAGTTTTTCTAATGCTGGCGACATGGCATGAGCTCGCCATCGACAACACCCTCGTCTGAGCAAGCCGATGCCGGTCAAGCCTTGTGGCAGAGCTGCATTGACCAACTGGCTCAGGAATTGCCAGAACAACAGTTCAACACTTGGATAAAGCCTTTGCAGGCCTCGGTCAGTGAAGATTTCACCCGCATGCGGGTGGTGGTGGCCAACCGTTTCAAGCTCGATTGGATCCGGGCCCAATATGCGGGGCGCATCACTGCTTTGCTCAGCCAATCCTATGGCCAAGACATCGGCCTGGACTTTGTGCTGGAAACCAAAGATGCGCCGGTTCGCCAAGCCGCCCGTCCCGCCGTCAACGAGCCCGAGGACATGGGTCTCAACAGCCTGTCGGCAGCAGAACCGGCCTTGAATGGGTTTAAAAACCGGCTCAACAGCAGCTTGAGCTTTGACAGCCTGGTTGAGGGCTCTGCCAACCGGATGGCGCGTGCCGCTGCCATGCATGTGGCCAATGTGCCCGGGCAACTTTACAACCCCTTGTTCATCTACGGTGGCGTGGGTTTGGGCAAGACCCATTTGATGCACGCGGTTGGCAACCAATTGCTACAAATCAAGCCCGACGCCAAAGTTTTGTACATCCACGCCGAGCAATTTGTGTCCGACGTGGTCAAGGCCTATCAACGCAAAACCTTTGATGAGTTCAAGCACCATTACCACTCCCTGGACCTGTTGCTGATTGACGATGTGCAGTTTTTTGCCAACAAAGACCGCACCCAGGAAGAATTTTTCAACGCTTTTGAGGCATTGCTGGCCAAAAAATCTCGCATTGTGATGACCAGCGACACCTATCCCAAGGGGCTGGCCGACATCCACGAGCGCCTGGTTTCTCGCTTTGACTCGGGCTTGACGGTGGCCATTGAGCCGCCGGAGCTGGAAATGCGGGTAGCGATTTTGATCAACAAAGCCCGCTCAGAGGGCGCTGACATGCCCGAGGAAGTGGCTTTTTTCGTCGCCAAAAACGTGCGCTCAAACGTGCGTGAGCTCGAAGGCGCTTTGCGTAAAATTTTGGCTTATTCACGTTTCAACCAAAAAGAAGTCTCTATTCAGCTCGCGCGCGACGCTTTACGCGACCTGCTGTCGATCCAAAACCGCCAAATCTCTGTGGAAAATATCCAAAAAACCGTGGCTGACTATTACAAAATCAAAGTCGCCGACATGTATTCCAAAAAGCGGCCTGCTTCGATTGCCCGCCCACGCCAAATAGCCATGTACCTGGCCAAAGAGCTGACCCAAAAAAGCCTGCCCGAAATCGGCGAACTGTTCGGCGGGCGTGACCACACCACCGTACTTCATGCGGTGCGCAAAATCTCTGGCGAACGGCTGACACTGAGTGAACTCAACCAACAGTTGCATGTGTTGGAACAAACTTTGAAAGGCTGATGAATGCTTTTGAACACATCAAACCCTGTGCATAGAGCTGGCATAAGCCTTGGGTTATCCACAGAGCGAACCGATTCATCAGAGTTATCCCCTTTTGACTGGTATCAAGCAGACTGCTTACAAACAGTTTTTTGGGGTCACCAAGTTGTTGAAATACCAGTAGAAAATAGCCTTGTCCCCAGAAAACCCCTTGGCTTACCTACTACCACTATTCATATATAAAGAAATTAAGAAGAGGATGACATGATTGTCTTGAAAGCCACCCAAGAGCAGATTCTTGCTGCATTGCAATCGGTTGGAGGCATTGTTGAGCGACGCCATACCCTGCCGATTTTGGCCAATGTGATGCTGCGTAAAACAGGCAGCGATGTGCAACTCACCACCAGCGACTTGGAAATCCAAATCCAGACGCAGGCATCTTTGGGCGGTGACAGTGGCGATTTCAGCACCACCGTGGGTGCGCGAAAACTCATGGATATTTTGCGTTCCATGCCCAGTGACCAGTCGGTGACCCTCGAATCGAGTCAAACCAAGTTGCTGCTCAAAAGCGGTAAAAGCCGATTCACTTTGCAAACCTTGCCCGCCGAAGACTTTCCTTTGGTGCAAGCATCAGCCAGTTTTGGTCCGTTGTTCAGCATCCCGCAAAAAACCTTGAAAACACTGCTTCAACAAATTTCGTTTTCAATGGCGGTGCACGACATCCGTTACTACCTCAACGGGATTTTGTTTGTGGCAGAGGGCAAACAACTCAGCTTGGTGGCTACCGACGGACACCGCTTGGCATTCACCTCTGCGGTTCTCGAGCGCGAGGTACCCAAGCAAGAAGTCATCTTGCCGCGTAAAACCGTTTTGGAATTGCTGCGCTTGCTATCCGACAAAGACGGCAGCATCGACATGCAGTTCGCGCCCAACCAGGCACGGTTCACTTTTGATGGTGCTGAATTCGTCACCAAACTGGTCGAAGGCAAGTTCCCTGATTACAACCGTGTCATCCCTAAGAACCATAAAAACCGCGTGACCCTGGGTCGTCAAGCATTGCTAATCAGTTTGCAGCGGATTGCAATCTTGACCAGCGATAAATTCAAGGGCGTGCGGATCAACATAGAGCCAGGTTTACTGCGGTTGGCATCGAGCAATGCCGAACAGGAAGAGGCGATCGATGAAATCGAAATCGACTATGGTGGCGACAGCATTGAGATTGGTTTCAACGTGTCTTACCTGATCGATGTGTTGGTCAACATGGGTGAAGACATGGTGCGCATGGACCTGGCCGACTCGAACAGTTCGGTGTTGGTGACCATCCCAAACCATGATTATTTCAAATACGTAGTCATGCCCATGCGCATTTGATGCGGCGACTTGCATCTTGATTTTGTATTTTTTCGTGCATCTGCACCTGATGAATTGTGAATATGACCAGCAACACTGAACCCACTGACGGCCTAACGCCGTCTTTGCCAAACGCCGATCAAGGCTATGGTGAAAGCTCGATTCAAATCCTGGAGGGTCTGGAGGCTGTTCGCAAGCGCCCTGGCATGTACATCGGCGACACCTCGGACGGCACGGGTTTGCATCACCTGGTGTTCGAGGTCGTTGACAACTCGATTGACGAAGCCTTGGCCGGGCACTGTGACGACATCGTGGTCACGATCCATTCGGACAATTCGATCAGCGTGACCGACAACGGGCGTGGCATTCCCACCGGTGTCAAGATGGACGATAAGCACGAACCCAAGCGCAGCGCGTCTGAAATTGCCTTGACCGAGTTGCATGCTGGCGGCAAGTTCAACCAAAACAGCTACAAGGTGTCTGGTGGTTTGCACGGTGTGGGTGTGTCTTGTGTGAACGCGTTGAGCAAGTGGTTGCGCTTGGTGGTGCGCCGAGACGGCAAGGTGCACACGATCGAATTTGCCAAAGGCTTTGTGCAAAACCGCTTGCTTGAAATGGTCGGTGGCGTGGAAGTCTCGCCGATGCGGATCACGGGTGAGACAGACAAGCGCGGTACTGAGGTGCACTTCTTGCCAGACACCGACATCTTTGTTCAAAACCACGAGTTTCACTATGAGATTTTGAGCAAGCGCTTGCGTGAACTCAGCTACCTCAACAACGGTGTGCGCATCCGCTTGATCGATGAGCGTACCGGAAAGAGCGACGACTATTCCGGCGCTGGTGGCGTGGCCGGTTTTGTGCAGTTCATCAACGCAGGCAAAAAGATTTTGCATCCCAATGCGTTTTATGCCGAGGGCGAACGGCCAGCCGAGACCTATGGCGGCATCCCTGGCACGCACATCGGTGTGGAAGTGGCCATGCAATGGAACGAAAGCTACAACGAGAGCGTGCTGTGCTTTACCAACAACATCCCGCAGCGCGATGGCGGCACCCACTTGACCGGTTTGCGTGCGGCCATGACGCGCGTGATCAACAAGTACATCGAAGAAAACGAGTTGGCTAAAAAAGCCAAGGTCGAAGTGACCGGAGACGACATGCGCGAAGGCTTGTGCTGCGTCTTGTCTGTCAAAGTGCCAGAGCCGAAGTTCAGCAGCCAAACCAAAGACAAGTTGGTGTCGAGTGAAGTGCGCGCTCCGGTGGAAGACATCGTCGGCAAGGTCTTGGGTGACTATTTGCAAGAGCGTCCCAATGACGCGAAGATGATTTGCGGCAAGATCCTTGACGCAGCGCGTGCGCGTGAAGCCGCGCGCAAAGCGCGTGAGATGACGCGGCGCAAAGGTGTGCTCGACGGCATGGGCTTGCCTGGCAAGCTGGCTGACTGCCAAGAAAAAGACCCGGCGCTGTGCGAAATTTACATCGTCGAGGGTGATTCTGCTGGTGGTTCGGCCAAACAAGGGCGCGACAGAAAGTTTCAGGCGATTCTGCCCTTGCGTGGCAAGATTTTGAATGTGGAGAAAGCGCGCTACGAAAAGTTGTTGACCAGCAATGAAATCTTGACCCTGATCACCGCTTTGGGCACCGGTATAGGCAAAGTGAGTTCCGATTCGGGCAAATCCGGTAACGACGATTTCAATATCGACAAGCTGCGCTACCACCGCATCATCATCATGACCGACGCGGACGTGGACGGTGCGCACATCCGCACCTTGCTGCTGACGTTCTTTTACCGCCAAATGCCCGAGCTGGTCGAGCGCGGACATATCTACATCGCTCAGCCACCTTTGTACAAAGTCAAAGTCGGCAAAGAGGAGCAGTACCTCAAGGACCAGTTGGCCTTGGACATGTTCTTGATACGCATCGCCTTGAAAGACGCCACCTTGCACACCGGAGGCGCGAATCCGCAAACTCTCACAGGTGAGACCCTGGCCGAGTTGGCACGCAAGCACCAGGTGGCAGAAGCGGTGATTGCCCGCTTGAGCACCATCATGGATGGCGAGGCTTTGCGTGCCGTGGCCGATGGCCTGTCTTTGAACCTAGACACCTTGGCGCAAGCCCAGGCCTCGGCCACCGCCATGCAAATCAAGTTGCGCGAACTCGGCAGCGGCTCAGAAGCCAGCGCAGAGTTTGACCTGCGTACCGACAAGCCGATCCTGCGTTTGAGCCGTCACCACCATGGCAATGTCAAAAGCAGCGTGATCACCCAAGACTTTGTGCATGGCGCGGATTACGCCGCCTTGGCCGAAGCCGCCAACACCTTCCGCAACCTGATCGGCGAAGCTGCGCGTGTCGAGCGCGGTGAAGGCGACCGCCGCAAAGAAGAACGCGTGTCCGATTTCCGCCAAGCCATGAGATGGTTGATCGTGCAAGCCGAGTATGCCACGGCGCGCCAGCGTTACAAAGGCTTGGGTGAGATGAATCCCCAGCAATTGTGGGAAACCACCATGGACCCCGCGGTACGTCGTTTGCTGCGTGTACAAATCGATGACGCGATCGAAGCCGACCGGGTGTTCACCATGTTGATGGGCGACGAGGTTGAGCCGCGTCGCGTGTTCATCGAGAGCAATGCGCTGCGTGCTGCCAACATCGACGTTTGAACAAGGGGACAGGCGGGCTTTCATGCCCTGGCTGTGCCGCGAGACCCTCA
>CAMCES010000026.1 GCA_945873925.1 Bordetella parapertussis | reverse complement strand
ACTTACTCCATGACCATTGTCAAACCTGGTCAAGAAAACGGCCAAACCCTGGGCAAAACCAAGCTCAGCTACCACGATGACATTTTGCAAGCTTGGGTGGGTATCGGTACGCAGTTGGATGGACTGGGTCACATCGGTATTGACAATGTCTACTACAACTGCACGCCTGGTATCGATGTGACAGGCGTCAGCGGTTTGAAGAAATTCGGCATTGAAACCTTCCCAGGTGTCGCCACCCGCGCTGTGCTCTTGGACATGACAGCGGTCATGGGCAAAGACATCATCCCTGAGGGAACACCTTTCAATCAGCCTGAAATTGAGGCCGCTTTGAAGCGCCAAGGCAATATGAAGATCAACAAAGGCGATGTGGTGATTTTCTATACCGGTTGGCACAAACTGCTGGGCGTGGATGACAAGCGCAATGGCGCAGCCCATCCTGGCTTGGGTGTTCAAGGTGCTCGCTATTTGGCTAACTTGGGTGTTGCCATGGTTGGCTCAGACACTTGGGGCTTGGAAGTTGTTCCTTTCGAAAATGAAGGCCAAGTGTTCCACGTTCACCAAATCTTGTTGGCTGAATTCGGTGTCTTCATTTTGGAGAACGTCGTTGCCCAGCAAGCTATCAAAGATGGCGTTTATGAAGGCATGATCACCGTTGGCCCACACCGCACCACCGGTTCGGTTCAAGCCATTGTGAATCCGATCTTTGTTTACTGATTTCACTTGCAAGTGAGAAAAGGCAGCTTCGGCTGCCTTTTTTTCGAACAACATTTTCAGTATTTTTTGGCTGCCGAAAGAGCGGGAAAGGCCTCAGGGATGGTGGCCACCTGGCCGCAATGCGCGGCGGTGTAGCCTGGCAACTGATTCACGGCAAACTGAAATTCGTCGCTGTTTAAAATTTTCAAGACCGCTTTCAAGTGCGGCTTGTCTAAGTCGGACTGGTTGCACAGCAAAAAATAGCGCTCGGTGGCCAAGGGCAAAAATTCCAGCTTGAAGCGCCGCGCAGGGGTTTCCACGCCAAAGCCGACATCGGCCATGCCACTGGCCACATAGGCGGCCACGGCTGCATGGGTGAATTCTGCTTGTTCATAGCCATGGATTTGGGAAGGATCGACCTGGGCCTTTTTCAAAAAACATTCCAGCAAAAACCGGGTGCCACTGCTGGGTTGGCGATTGACGAAGCGCAAACCTTTGCGGGTCAGGTCTTTCACCTCGTAAATTTTGTGCGGGTTGCCACTGGCCACCATGAAACCTTGGCGGCGCGTGGCCACGTGGATGATCCGGCTTTCCTTGGGCTTGAGCCATTTGGCGTAATGCTTGAACGCCAATTCTTCATACTCACCCTGTGGGATGTGAAAACCAGCAATTTCACAAGCACCCGCATACAAAGAGGCCACCGCCTCCACACTGCCCACATATTTGCGCTCGACATGGGTGCCCGACAGCGCCAGCTTTTCAATCATTTTTTCCACGGCAAAACCGTGGCTGGCATGAACCCGCAACACCTCGCTGCTGGTGGACAAAATCCGGCCAATCTCTCCTTCGAGTTCAGAGGCCAAGGTTTCCAGCATCGGCGTGAGCCTGGCTGAAATACGGTGCCCAGCCCACACCAACTTCTCGGCCAAAGGCGTCAGGGTGGAACCTTTCCCACGCTCCATGTTCAGCAAAGACATACCCAACTGCTGCTCGCCTTGGCGGATCAAGCTCCAAGCGTGGCGGTAGGAGGCACCGGTCTTTTTGCAAGAGCCTGACAAACTGCCATGGCTTTGCACCTCGGCCAGCAATTCCAACAGCCTCGGCGCCAAGTTATGGCCTGTGGCATCGCTGATGGTCCACTGGGGTTTGATGGAGACTTTATGCATCCGAAATATAGGCTCTGGAGAGCATATTAGTTGTGTTGAAGAGTTTGATCTTAACTGAGCGAGGAAGACATATTGCGGCGTCTCAGTGATTTCCCTAGACTCGAATGTGCCGGGAAAGCATACGTTAAAGTTCGAGGCTGGCACAACAACCAAAAAATTGGAGACAACATGAGCACATCAGTTGACGCTTCCGAGAGCGCGGCAAACGGCACACCCGGCTTTTTGTCAAAGGAACGCATCATTGCAGGCGAGGGATTCAACCGCTGGCTGGTTCCCCCAGCAGCGCTGGCCATTCACTTGTGCATTGGCATGGCCTACGGCTTCTCTGTGTTTTGGCTCCCGCTGTCCAAGGCCTTGGGCATCAAAGAAGCGATTCAATGCGGTCCCGACATTGGCTTTTTCCAAGAACTCTTCACCACCACCTGCGACTGGAAAGTCTCGACACTGGGTTGGATGTACACCCTGTTCTTTGTGCTGCTGGGCAGCTCTGCCGCATTGTGGGGCGGCTGGTTAGAGCGTGCAGGCCCGCGCAAAGCAGGCGTGGTCAGCGCATTGTGTTGGTGTGGTGGCATGTTGGTCGCCGCTTTGGGTGTCTACACCCACCAGTTTTGGTTGATGCTGCTCGGCTCAGGTGTCATCGGTGGCATCGGCTTGGGGCTGGGCTACATCTCCCCCGTCAGCACGCTCATCAAGTGGTTCCCAGACCGCCGCGGCATGGCCACCGGCATGGCCATCATGGGCTTTGGGGGTGGTGCCATGATCGGCTCACCAATGGCCGCTGAACTGATGAAGATATTCGCCACCGACCTCGAAGTCGGTGTCTGGCAAACCTTCGTCTGCATGGCCTTGGTTTATTTTGTTTTCATGATGGGCGGTGCATTGGGCTACCGAGTTCCTCCCACGGGTTGGAAACCAGCGGGCTGGACACCACCGCCACAGCAAGCCAACAACGACATGATCACGCAACAACATGTGCATGTCAGCAAAGTGTGGGGCATCCCACAATTTTGGATGGTATGGGTGGTGTTGTGCATGAACGTGTCTGCAGGCATTGGCGTGATTGGCATGGCCAGTCCCATGTTGCAAGAGGTCTTTGGGGGGGCCCTGATTGGCATCGAGGCCAAGTTCATCGAGCTGGATAAAGCACAGTTGACGATGATTGCTGGCGTGGCCGCTGGCTTCACGGCGCTGCTGAGTTTGTTCAACATCGGCGGTCGCATCATCTGGGCCAGCTTGTCTGACAAGCTCGGTCGCAAACTCACTTACGTGGTGTTTTTTGTCCTTGGCGCCGCTTTGTACGCGTCCGTTCCGGCCAGCGCCATGGCCGGTAACAAGCTGTTGTTTGTGGCCGCGTTTTGCATCATCTTGAGCATGTACGGCGGCGGCTTTGCCACCGTGCCCGCCTACTTGGCCGACTTGTTTGGCACGCAAATGGTGGGGGCCATCCATGGCCGTTTGCTCACCGCTTGGGCCACCGCTGGTATTTTGGGCCCCGTGGTCGTGAACTACATGCGCGACTACCAACTCGGTTTGGGCATCCCGCGCGAGCAGGTCTACAACCAAACCATGTTTATTTTGGTGGGTATGTTGGTGGTGGGTTTGATTGCCAACCTGATGATCAAGCCAGTCGCCGCCAAGCATTTCATGACGCCCGAGGAATTGGCCCATGAGAAAAAACTCGCCCACGAAAAAGCCAGCGCTTCCGAAGTACACGGCACCGGCGCACCTTCACATGTGAGCCCTGTGATCGTTTGGTTGGCTTGGACCGCCGTGAGCATTCCGTTGGCTTGGGGCATCTACCGCACCTTGCAAAGCGTTTCCAAATTCTTCAACTGATTTGTCACCATGAATAAAGCCCTGGTCGCTCCTGAACTCTCCCTGGTCAGCCAACTCTTGGATAAATACCAAGGGGTTGCAGGTGGCTTGCTGCCCCTGCTGCATGATGTCCAAGATCGCCTGGGCTTTATCCCCGCCAACACAGTTCCCCTGATCGCCGAGGGCATGAACCTGTCGCGCGCCGAGGTGCATGGCGTTATCACTTACTACCATCACTTTCGCAGCACACCGCCTGGCAAACACGTGGTGCAGGTCTGTCGTGCCGAGGCATGCCAAGCCTGTGGCAGCGAAGCCCTGTTGGCGCAGGCCGAGCAAGCCCTAGGCTGCAAAGTGCATGAAACCAGTGCGGACGGTTTGTTCTCGCTGGAACCGGTTTATTGCCTGGGGCTGTGCGCCTCTTCGCCTGCGATCCAGGTGGACGACAAGATGCACGCACGTATGAACGAGGGCAAATTGAATCAACTCGTCTCGACCCTGAGGAGCGCATCATGAGCGTAACGCTTTACGTACCCTGTGACTCTGCTGCCTTGGCCGCAGGTGCCGACCATGTGGTGGACGCCTTGAACAAAGCCGCTGCCGCTCGCGGTGTGGCCATTGACATTCAACGCAACAGTTCGCGCGGCATGTTTTGGCTCGAACCCCTGGTGGAAGTGTTGACTGTGCAAGGTCGCATGGCTTATGGCCCGGTGTCGCCCGAGGATGTGCCTTCCTTGTTCGATGCCGGTTTTTTGAACGGCGGGTCGCATGCGTTGTCACAAGGTGTGACCGAGCAAATCCCTTATTTGGCCAAACAACAACGCCTGACCTTTGCCCGCATGGGCATCACCCGACCTTTGTCTTTGGACGACTATGCCGCCCACGGTGGTTGGGTCGGCTTGCAAAAAGCCGCTGACATGGATGGTGCGGCAGTGGTGCAAGAGGTACTCGAATCGGGCTTGCGTGGGCGCGGTGGCGCGGCATTCCCAGCGGGCATCAAGTGGCGCACTGTGCTGGGTACGGCGGCTGCCCAAAAATATGTCGTTTGCAATGCCGACGAAGGCGACTCTGGCACCTTCTCTGACCGCATGACCATGGAGGGTGACCCCTACATGCTGATCGAAGGCATGGCCATCGCTGGTTTGGCCGTGGGCGCCACCAGCGGTTACGTCTACATCCGCTCCGAATACCCGCACGCGATTGCCACCATGAACACCGCGATCGCCTTGGCCGAGTCTGCTGGTTATCTGGGCGCCAATGTGCTGGGCAGCGGCAAAGCGTTTCACCTGCAAGTGCGCAAAGCCGCGGGTTCTTATGTCTGCGGTGAGGAAACCGCCATGCTCGAGAGCCTCGAAGGCAAGCGTGGCATTGTTCGCGCCAAGCCCCCGCTGCCCGCCATAGAGGGTTTGTTCGGCCAACCGACCGTGATCAACAACGTGATCACCTTGGCCAGCGTGCCGATCATCATGGCCAAGGGCGCGGCGTTTTACAAAGACTTTGGCATCGGCCGCTCGACCGGCACATTGCCATTCCAAATCACCGGCAACGTCTTGCAAGGTGGTTTGGTGGAACGCGCTTTTGGCCTGACCTTGCGTGAGTTGCTGTTTGACTTTGGTGGTGGCAGCCGCAGTGGCCGTCCGATCAAAGCGGTGCAAGTAGGCGGCCCCTTGGGCGCGTATGTGCCTGAATCGCAATGGGACGTGCCGCTGGACTACGAAGCCTATGCCGCCATGGGTGCGGTGGTCGGACATGGCGGTATCGTGGTGCATGACGAGGGCGCCAACATGGCCAAGCTCGCACGTTACGCGATGGAGTTTTGTGCCTTGGAGAGCTGTGGCAAATGCACCCCCTGTCGCATCGGCTCGACGCGCGGCATGGAAACCATCGACCGGATCGGCTCGGCTACCAACAAAGAACAACAAGTGCATTTGCTGCGCGACCTGTGCGACACCATGTTGCATGGCAGCTTGTGCGCCATGGGTGGCATGACCCATTTCCCCGTGCTGTCCGCACTCAACCATTACCCCGCTGACTTTGGCCTTTCCGCCAAAGCAGAAGCCGTGAACTAAGGAACCACCATGTTGATGTACCTGAAACAAGAGCGTGACCACGGTACCCCTGCGCGTACCGCCAGTCAAACCGTGCAACTCCAAATCGATGGCTATGAGGTCTGCGTGCCCAAGGGCACCTCTCTCATGCGGGCTGCTGTTGAAGCGGGCATCCAAGTGCCCAAGCTGTGCGCCACCGACAGCTTGGAGCCGTTTGGCTCATGCCGTTTGTGCTTGGTGGAAATCGATGGCCGCAAAGGCTTTCCCGCTTCTTGCACGACTCCAGCCGAAGCCGGCATGGTGGTTCACACCCAAACTCCGAAGTTGCAGGACCTGCGCAAAGGCGTGATGGAGCTCTATATCTCCGATCACCCCTTGGACTGCCTGACCTGCAGTGCCAATGGCAATTGCGAATTGCAAGACATGGCAGGCGTCACAGGACTGCGCAATGTGCGCTATGGCGTGGGCGAGGCCGCTGGTGCGCACCATTGCGATGCCGAAAAAGACGAGTCCAATCCTTACTTCACCTATGACGCCAGCAAATGCATTGTCTGCAACCGCTGCGTGCGTGCCTGCGAAGAAACCCAAGGCACCTTCGCGCTGACCATTTCTGGCCGCGGTTTTGAGAGCCGCGTGTCGCCCGGTCAAGACCAGCCGTTCATGGACAGCGAGTGCGTGTCCTGCGGCGCTTGTGTTGAGGCTTGCCCCACCGCCACCTTGCAAGAAAAATCCATCATCGAGCTGGGCCAACCCGAGCACAGTCTGATCACCACCTGCGCTTATTGCGGCGTGGGTTGCGGCTTCAAAGCCGAAATGAAGGGCAACACCGTGGTTCGCATGGTGCCTTGGAAAGACGGCAAAGCCAATGAAGGCCACTCCTGCGTGAAAGGCCGTTTTGCCTGGGGCTATGCGACCCACCAAGACCGCATCACCAAACCCATGATCCGCGCCAAGATCACCGACCCATGGCAAGAGGTCAGCTGGGACGAAGCCATCAATTACGCAGCCTCCGAGTTCAAACGCATTCAGGCCAAGCATGGCAAAGACTCGGTGGGTGGCATCACCTCATCGCGTTGCACCAATGAAGAAACCTACTTGGTGCAAAAACTCGTGCGTGCGGCTTTCGGCACCAACAACGTGGACACCTGCGCCCGTGTTTGCCATTCACCCACCGGCTATGGCCTGGGTCAAACCTTTGGTACCTCAGCGGGTACGCAAACCTTCAAGTCGGTGGAACACGCCGATGTGCTGTTGGTGATCGGTGCCAACCCGACAGATGCTCACCCCGTGTTTGCTTCTCGCATGAAGCGCCGATTGCGCGATGGCGCCAAACTGATCGTGGCCGATCCACGCAAGATCGATTTGGTCAGCAGCCCACATGTGAAAGCGCAACACCACTTGGCCTTGAAACCCGGCACCAATGTGGCGCTGATCACGGCGCTGGCCCATGTGGTGGTCACCGAAGGCTTGGTGGCCAAAGACTATGTGGCGCAGCGTTGCGAAGACAAGAGCTTCTTGGAGTGGAGCGAATTTGTCTCCAAGCCAGAGAACTCACCCGAAGCGTTTGAAAGCGTCACTGGCGTGCCCGCTTCTGAAGTGCGTGCCGCAGCACGCATGTACGCCGCTGGCCCGAACTCGGCGATTTACTACGGCTTGGGTGTCACCGAGCATTCACAAGGCTCGACCATGGTGATCGGCATTGCCAACCTGGCCATGGCCTGTGGCATGGTCGGCCGCGAAGGCGTGGGCGTGAACCCCTTGCGTGGCCAAAACAATGTGCAGGGCGCTTGCGACATGGGCAGTTTCCCGCATGAGTTACCTGGCTACCGCCACATCTCGGACACCACCACCCGCACGCTGTTTGAAGGCGCTTGGGGCGTGCAACTTAGCCCCGAGCCAGGCATGCGCATCCCCAACATGTTTGACGCCGCCATGGACGGCTCGTTCTTGGGTTTGTACTGCCAAGGCGAGGACATTGTGCAGTCCGACCCCGATACACAACACGTCGCCGCTGCGTTGTCGGCGATGGAGTGCATCGTGGTGCAAGACATCTTCTTGAACGAAACCGCCAAGTACGCCCATGTGTTTTTGCCTGGTTCTTCGTTCCTGGAAAAAGATGGCACGTTCACCAACGCCGAGCGCCGCATCTCGCGTGTGCGCCAAGCCATGCCTCCCATGGCGGGCCTCGCCGATTGGCAGGTCACGGTCAAACTGGCCAAAGCCTTGGGTTATGAGATGCACTACACCCACCCAGAAGATGTGATGAAAGAAATCGCCGCCCTCACGCCCAGTTTCTCGGGTGTGAGCTACGCCAAGATCGATCAACACACCAGTTTGCAATGGCCGTGCAATGACAACACAGCAGACGCTGGCATGGACATCATGCACACCGCTGGTTTCATGCGTGGTAAAGGCAAGTTCTTCCCCACCCAGTTCGTGGCCAGCCAAGAAAAGGTCACCCGCAAGTTCCCGCTCTTGCTCACCACGGGTCGTATCTTGTCGCAATACAACGTGGGGGCGCAAACCCGTCGTACCCTCAACAACCAATGGCACGATGAGGACCGGCTGGAAATCCATCCCCATGACGCTCAAGAGCGTGGCATCAAGCAAGGCGATTGGGTGGGCATCGAAAGTCGTTCTGGCCGAACCGTGTTGCGCGCTGAAATCAGCGAACGCATGCAAGCCGGTGTGGTCTTCACCACCTTCCACTTCCCCGAGTCCGGCGCCAACGTGATCACCACCGATGCCTCAGACTGGGCCACCAACTGCCCTGAGTACAAAGTGACCGCGGTACAAATCGTGACTGTCAGCCAACCCTCCGAGTGGCAAAAGAACTACCAACAGTTCAACCAGAACCAGCATGATTTGCTGGCCAAAGCCCAGCAATCTGAACAAGCCTTTGAGGTGGTTGGCAAGTGAAGGCATGGGGCAACGCTGATCTGGCGTTGGCCGAAGAAGTGCCAATCGCGCTGGTCTTCAACGGCATCTCGCATGCCGTGATGATGGCCAGTCCTGCGGACCTGGAGGACTTTGCGCTCGGCTTTGCCCTGACCGAGGGGCTGATCGACAGCCCATCTCAGTTGTATGGCATCGAACACGATGTCCTGGTCCAAGGCATTGAAGTGCGCCTGGAAGTGGCCGCTCAAGCCGAGCAGCGCCTCAAGGAAAGACGCCGCAGCATGGCAGGGCGCACCGGCTGTGGTCTGTGTGGCGCGGACAGCTTGGATCAGGTTCGATTGAGCGGCCTCCCACAAGCCCCGAACGTGGGCCTGGCCACTGAGGCCATGTTCAAGTCCCATGCCCTGCTGCGACAACACCAACCTGAGAAACAACGCACCGGTGCCACCCATGCAGCAGCCTGGGCCAATTTGGACGGCGACATTGTTTGTGTGCGCGAGGACGTCGGCAGGCACAATGCTTTGGACAAACTCATTGGCGCTTTGCGCAAAGCCGGTCAAGACATGGCCCAAGGCTTTGTCTGCATCACCAGCCGTGCCAGTTTTGAGATGGTACAGAAAACCCTGCAAAGCGGCGCGGGTGTGCTCACCGCTGTGTCAGCACCCACCTCGCTGGCGGTCGAATTGGCGCAAGACCACAACCTGCTGCTGATCTGTTTGGTTCGCGGTGACGGCTTTTCGACATACGGCCACGGCCATCGCCTTCAACACACAGCACCCACCCCAGAAGAAACACATCATGGACATTGACAACTTGGTTCGCATGGCCAATCAAATTGGTGAATTTTTTTCGGCCTTCCCTGACCGTGAGGAAGCCAAATCCAGCATTGCCATGCATATTCAAAAGTTTTGGGAACCGCGTATGCGGCTCTTGATGGTTGACAGCTTGACCACCGACAAGGTGAAAGATTTGACGCCCTTGGTGCATGAATCTCTGACAGCACATGCGGCTTCATTGCGTCCCAAGCACCTGTGAAACCCGCTTGGCTTGGTGCGTTTGAACCAGCTTTCTGAATGACTTTTTGGTTTCCAGTGGGATACGCCCACGCCATGAATGCTTCTCTATGTGTTTCTGATAAGTCTTGATTGCTTTAGAAATCCAGGCTCAACAAAGCCACTTTTTCCTGGAACTTGAATTGCTTTTCTCCTGTGCAGACCACAGGAGAATGACATGCAAAACCAAGTTTTTTACAAACACCTACAAACCAAACCAGTCAAGGCCGCGATTGGGTTTTGTTACAAGGGGATCGCTGGCCTGGTCCTGAGTTTGACCTTGCTGTCACCTGTGGCTGCACAAACAACCACGGTTGGCGTGCACACCTTCAGCTACCACGACCGAGGGTATTTCAACAATGTCAACACAGGCATCTACCTCGAACACGCAGGTGTGACCGGCGGTTATTACAAGAACAGCTTGAACAAGGACTCGGTTTACGCGGGCTACACCATGAAGTACGCCTTGCCAACCAATCCCTTGTTTCAATCTGCAGCCGTGATGGTGGGTGTGGTGAGCGGTTACAGAACCCGCAACTATCCACACGATTACTCACTCATGGCAGCAGCCAGCCTCAAGCACGACTTCAACGAACAACACGGCATCCGTTTTTCCATCCTGCCTACCCACCGGAAAAGCCCAGCCAACTATGTGTTGCATCTGAGCTATGAAATCAAGGTGAAATAAACCCAGGTACTGGGGCTGCTGTTGAAAAGCTCACTGGCCAAAGCCATGCTTTTTCAGCACAGCCTGCCCCTGGGTGGATTGCACGAAAGCCATGAACTTTAGGGCTTGGGCGGCGTTGGCGGAGGCAGCCACTTTGGCGATCGGGTATTGAATGGGTGACGAGGTGGACACTTGAAACGCCACTTTCACCTTGACAGCCATTAACTGCGCATCGCTGGCGTAGACAAAGCCTGCATCGACCTCGTTGCGTGACACATAGTCCAGAGCTTGTCGCACGTTTTGGGTGCTGATGATTTTTTCTTGGAGGTCATTCCACAAACCTGCTTTTACCAACGCACCCCGCGCATAGTGACCCGCAGGCACGCTGGCTGGCACCCCCATGGCAATGCGTTTGACCGAAGACTTTTTCAAGTCGCTCAACTGATGAAGGCCATGAACGGCTTGGATTGGCATGATCAACACCAAATGGTTGCTGGTGAACAACTTCACGTCAGCCGCATTGACCGCGTCTTTGGCAACGGCTTTGTCCATGGTGTCGGTGTCAGCCGTGGCCAGTACATCGACCGGGGCGCCGTTGACAATTTGTTGCAGCAGTGCGCCGGATGCAGCGAAATTGAATTTGACTTTGCTGCCAGGGTTTTGTGCTTCGTACCGCGCGCCGATGTCCTGAAATGCCTGGGTCAGGCTGGCTGCGGCTGACACCGTGAGGTCTTTGGCCAGCGCTGGCAATGACCAGGCCATGAAGATGACCAACACCCAGCTTTGGCGCTTCCATGACTGGTCAATGGAACTCATGTGTGACACCTTGTGCAATCCTTTGAACCTCATTTGGATAGAAAAGCAAAACCCAGTCGCTATTCTAAATTAGAATAGCAAACCGCCACTCATTTAGAAATGCATAGGCATGGCCACCCAAAAAGCACACGATCTAGGCAAGGCTCTGGGCCACAGCAAAACCGACAAGCGCCTAGACATCTTGCGGCGCTTGCAAGACGCGGGCTCGATCTCGGAGGCAGCAAGGCGGGCTGGTGTGAGCTACAAAGCCGCCTGGCAAGCAATCGACATCCTCAGCAACCTGGCTGGCACACCGCTGGTCGAGAAAGTGGTGGGTGGCTCGGGTGGCGGTGGCGCACAACTCACCCAAGCAGGCAAAGAGCTGCTCAAAGCCGCGGTCGATCTGGAGTTGGCGAAATCACAGTTGGTGAAAAACGCTTCAACCAAAGCTGCCAAGACCCAAGCGCATGGCTTCTTAGGCTTGCGCACCACCATGCGCAATCAATTTCCTTGTGTGGTCAAGGCTTTATCGAAAAAAGTGGGGTTTGTCCGTGTGGCCATGGCCACCAGGGGTGGAGCCATATTGACCTCTCGCATCACCAGCGCCAGCGCCGAGTTGTTCGAGTTGCATGTCGGCCAAGCGGTGTTGGTGTTGTGCAAAGCCACCGCGGTAAACATCACAAAAGCCACCAGCGAGCCACACAAAAACCGACTCAAGGGCATGGTTGTTCGCAAGTCTCGTGGCAGCACCAGCGGCGAGGTCAGTTTGTTGCTGGAACCTGGCATCACGCTGGTGGGTTTCGTGGATCGGTTGTCTGCATTCCACATCAGCGATGATGCGATGGCAGAAATTGATGAGTCGGCCCTGGTGCTGGCCTTGCCAAATTGAAGGTGTCTAACAAGGACGGGGCCCAGGCCCTGGGGTCATGATGGAAGAAGCTTGGGTTGCATTGCGCTTGACGCTCAAGGTGGCGGGGTTTGCCACGCTGCTCAATGTCTGCTTTGGCATCGCGGTGGCCTATGTGTTTGCCCGCAGACGCTTTTGGGGCAAGGACTTTTTAGACGCTGTGCTCACCTTGCCGATGGTCATGCCGCCAACGGTGCTGGGTTACTACCTGTTGGTGGTTTTAGGTCGCAACGGTCCGATCGGGCAGTTTTTGCAAACTCACTTTGGCATCAACCTGATCTTCACTTGGCAAGGCGCGGTGATCGCCGCTGCCATCGTGTCCTTTCCCTTGGTGTTCAAGGCAACCAGGGCAGCCTTTGAATCGCTTGAGCCGCAGTATGAACAAGCCGCACGGGTATTGGGGGTGAGCGAATGGGCCATCTTCTTTCGTGTCACCCTGCCCCTGGCTTGGCGCGGTATTTTGTCGGGCGTTTTGCTGTCTTTTGCCAGGTCTTCGGGTGAATTCGGTGCCACCTTGATGGTGGCCGGCAGCATTCCCGGGCAAACCCAAACCCTGTCGATCGCGGTCTATGAAGCGGTGCAAGCTGGACAAGACGATGTCGCCAATTTCTTGGTGCTGCTCACCTCGGTGGTTTGCATCACGGTCTTGTTGGTCTCGGGCAAATTGATGCCAGGGCGCGTGGTTGAAACTCGCTGAAGGAAAACAGATGATCTGGGATGTATCCGTTCGCAAGCGCTACCAAGGCAAGGACCACCAATTTGACTTGGACATGGCTTTTCAAAGTCAAGCGCAGCGTCTGGTCTTGTTTGGCCCCTCAGGCGCGGGCAAGACACAGTTGCTGAAAATGCTGTCGGGTCTGGTTACGCCAGATACTGGACACATCCGGTTTCAACAGACCGCTCTATTCGATTCAGCCCAGCAAGTCTGTCTTGCGCCCCAGGCTCGCTCGCTGGCCTATGTGTTTCAAGAATACGCCTTGTTTCCCCACCTCACCGTGGTGCAAAACATCGCCTTCTCATTGCGCAAGTCCTGCTTGAATCCGCCCAAGCAAATCGAGCATCCACAGGTGGACCAATGGCTGTCCAAATTCGCACTCAAACCCCTGGCCAACCAATACCCGTATCAGTTATCGGGTGGGCAAAGCCAACGTGTGGCCTTGGCCCGCGCCCTGGTGAAGCAACCCAAAGCCATCTTGTTGGACGAGCCGTTTTCTGCCCTGGACGAGCATTTGCGCCAGAGTCTGCGAGACGAGTTGCTCCATGTGCAAGCCTTGCTGTCCATCCCCATGATTCTGATCAGCCACAACCCAGATGATGTAAAAAGCTTTGGCGACGAGGTGATTGAGATCCGTGAAGGCAGATCCGGCTTGGTTTCCCTTACAGTCAGTTGATGAACCTTTATGAGACGCTGACATGACATTTCGCTTAAAAACCCTTTTGCACCTGCGTTTTTTCACCCTGTTGTGCTCGCTAGCCTTGCCCGCCATGGCACAAGACGTGGCCAGCTTGCATCAAAAAGCCGATGCCGCCATGTGCGCCAACTGCCATGGCAGCGAGGGGCGCACGGTCACAGGCTCGGCGGTCCCCTCGATTGCTGGCCTTCCCCGCGACTACATGGTCGCGCAAATGAAAGCATTCAAGGACGGCAGTCGCCCCGCCACGGTCATGCACCAGATCAACAAAGGCCTGACCGACAAACAAATCGAGAGCATGGCAGACTATTTCGCTGCACAAAAGCGCTAAGGACATACCATGCAAAGAAGAACGCTGCTGCAATCTGTCTCGGCACTCGGCTCCCTGTCTGCTTTGTCAGCTTTTGCCGCACTCACCAGCAAAGCACCTGCCAAAGCACAGGTGGTGGTCATTGGCGGCGGCTATGGTGGCGCGACTGCCGCCAAATATGTGCGTATGTTTTCGGATTACAAAATCAGCGTGGTTTTGATCGAGCCCAGCAGCAGCTTTATTTCCTGCCCCATGTCCAACTTGGTCTTGGGTGGCAGCAAGCAGCTGCATGAAATCAGCACCTCCTATGACGCTTTGAGCAGCAAGCACGGGATCACCGTGGTGCGCGATTGGGCGGTCGGCATCGACTCAGACAAAAAATCCGTGCGGTTGAACAACGGCCTAGTTATCGCTTATGACAAGTTGGTGCTGTCACCCGGCGTGGACATGATGTTTGAAACCGTTAAAGGCTTACAAGCCGCCCATGACAGCGGACAGATTCTGCAAGCCTGGAAAGCTGGTGCCGAGACCACGGCTTTGCGCAAACAGCTCGAAGCCATGCCCGATGGCGGTGTGTATGCCCTGACCATTCCCGAAGCACCTTACAGATGTCCACCCGGCCCGTATGAACGCGCCAGCCAAGTGGCGCATTACTTCAAGCAAGCCAAACCCAAGTCCAAGGTCTTGATCTTGGACGCCAACCCAGACATCACCTCTAAAGCCGCTTTGTTCAAAAAGTTTTGGGCTGACCACTACAAAGACATCATTGAGTACCGCCCCAACCATAAGGCCGTGGGCGTCGATGCTGCCAACCGCACGATTCGCTTTGATGTGCAAGAAAACCTCAAGGCCGATGTCTTGAATGTCTTGCCCGACATGCGCGCAGGTGCGATCGCGGTGCAAACCGGTTTGGCCTCAGCCAACCAACGCTGGTGCGGCGTGCATTACCAAACCTTTGAATCCGTGGCAGCCAAAGACATCCATGTCTTGGGCGATGCGATTCAAGTCGCACCGGCCATGCCCAAGTCAGGCCATATGGCAAATTCACACGCCAAGGTCACTGCGGCAGCGGTGGTTGCCCAGTTATCTGACTTGGCGGTCAACCCTGCACCTTTTCTGACCAACACCTGTTACAGCTATGTGAGCGACCAATTGGTGGTGCATGTGGCCTCGGTTCACCAGTACAACGCAGCCGAGAAAACCTACAAAACCGTGCCCGGCTCAGGCGGTTTGTCGACTGAACCCAATGCCTTGGAAGGCCAATATGCCTGGAATTGGGCGCAGAACATTTGGGCTGACACGTTGCTGTGAAGTCACGCTTGAGCCGCCCGCCATGGGGACTCATTTTTCTGGTCTTTCGCTCAAAAAATGGTCCCCAGGCCGTGCGGCTCTGAAGTGATGTTTCGGTGAATAAATTGGAATCTGACCCCAATTAAATTTGAAACGCCAGTTTGCCAGCAACAATCGTGGCCCTGACCTGCCCCACCATCTCGCTGCCGCTCATGTCAAACGCAAACGGCGTGTATTTGCTCTGGCTACGCAAAGCTTCTGGCGTGACGTGCCAACTGGCCGTGGGGTTGTAAATGCACACATCTGCCGCGCCACCCACCCTGAGTTGACCCAAGCCCTGTCCGCGAGCACCCAACAACTGCGCGGGTGCCGAGGTGACGACTTGCAAGGCACGCAACAGATCGACTTGGCTTTGCGCAGCCCATTTAAGGGTTGCGGACAACAACAGCTCCAGTGCAGTCGCCCCTGCTTTGGCCTGCGCGAATGGCAAAGCCTTAGCGTCGCCTTCCACCGGCGTGTGGTCAGACACCAGCAGATCGATCGTGCCGTCTTTCAAACCTTCACGCAGTACATCGCGGTCACGCTGTTGGCGAAGTGGCGGCGTGAGGCGGGCGCGGGTATCGAAGTAGCCCATGTCGGTGTCGGTGAAATGCAGGTTGTGGATGCTGACATCTGCAGTGATGGCCAAGCCTTCGTCTTTGGCCTGGCGGATCAAGGCCACGCCGGCTGCACTGGAGAGTCGACAAACATGGACCCGCGCCCCTGTGCTGCGCATCAGGTCGATGATGGTGTGCAAGGCAATCGTTTCTGCAGCCACAGGTACGCCGCTCAAACCGAGTCGGGTGGCAAGCGGGCCACTGGCAGCCACGCCTTTGCCCAGAGCCGCGTCTTGCGGTCGCAGCCAAATGCAATAGCCATATGTGGCTGCGTAATGCATGGCGCGTTGCAAGGCTTGGTTGTGGGTCATGCTGTGCTCGGCTTGGGAAAAACCAATGCAACCGGCCCAGGTAAGTTCGGCCATGGGAGTCAGGTCTTCGCCGTTCAAGCCCCGCGTGAGAGCGCCCAGCGGAAACACCCGTGACAACTCTAAACGGGCAGCGCGAAATTGCAGCATCTCGACCAAGCCCGGCTCGTCCAACACCGGCTGGGTGTCGGGCGGGCACACCACGCTGGTCACACCACCTGCGACAGCGGCGGCGAGTTCGGAGTCGAGCATGCCCTCGTGCTCGTGCCCAGGCTCACCCAAGCGGGCGCAAGCGTCGACCAAACCTGGCACCACGATGCAGCCGCTGGCGTCGATGGTTTGCGCAGGCTTGAAACCAACCGCGGGCTTGCCTATCGACAAGATGGTGCCGTTGTCGATCGCGATGTCCGCGTGGGTGTTAAAGCCAGAGGCAGGGTCAATCACCTGCCCGTTTGCAATCAGAATGCTCATGCGTCGTTCCCTGCCACGATGGACATCACCGCCATGCGCACAGCAATCCCAAAAGTCACTTGCGTCAAGATGACGCTTTGCGGCCCATCGACCACCGCCGATTCGATTTCCACGCCCCGGTTGATGGGACCTGGGTGCATCACGATCGCGTCGGGCTTGGCCAGTTGCAGTTTGGCTTGGGTCAAACCAAAGCCCTTGAAATATTCTTGACTCGAGGGCAGCAGCGCACCGCTCATGCGCTCGTTTTGCAGGCGCAGTGTGATCACCACATCACAGTCGCGGATGCCGTCTTCCAGGGTGTGAAACACCTTGACCCCCAGTTGGGCCAAATCCGCGGGTATCAGGGTTTTGGGGCCAACCACTCGCACCTCGGCGCAACCCAAGGTGGTCAAGGCATGGATGTCCGAGCGTGCCACCCGCGAGTGCAGCACATCGCCCACGATGGCCACGCGCAGGTTGGCAAAGTCTTTCTTGAAATGACGAATGGTGTAGGCGTCGAGCAAACCTTGGGTGGGATGGGCATGACGGCCGTCGCCCGCGTTGATGACGTGCACATGGGGCGCCACGTGCTCAGCGATCAGGTAAGGGGCGCCCGATTCGCTGTGGCGCACCACAAAAATATCGGCCGCCATGGCGGAGAGGTTGGCGATGGTGTCGAGCAGTGATTCGCCCTTGCTGGCCGAAGACCTTGCGATGTCGAGGTTGAACACGTCCGCACTCAAACGCTTGGCGGCAATCTCGAACGTGGTGCGGGTACGGGTGCTGTTTTCAAAGAACAGGTTGAACACGCTTTTGCCGCGCAGCAAGGGCACCTTTTTCACCTCGCGGTCGTTGACCGACACAAACTGGCTGGCCGTGTCCAAGATGTGCGTGAGGATGTCGCGTGACAGACCCTCGGTGGACAACAAATGGATCAGTTCGCCGTGCGTGTTGAGTTGGGGGTTTCTTTTGTACAACATCGGCTCAGCCCTCCACCGAAAATACAAATTGCTTGTGTTCGTCCCGGGTAAGCCGCAAAGACTGGGTGGCCGGGAGGCTCAAGCGAGCCGCAGCATAGTCGGCTTGAACCGGCAATTCGCGCCCACCCCTGTCCACCAACACCGCCAAGTGCACGGCGGCCGGCCGGCCGTAATCGAACAACTCGTTGACCACCGCGCGGATGGTGCGTCCGGTGAACAAGACATCATCTATCAACCAAATCGTGGCACCGTCGACCGGAAACGGCAGTTTGGTGGCCGCACTGTCAGCCATGCCGCGCTGCGCGAAGTCATCGCGGTGCATGGAAGAGGACACCACGCCTAGGGATTGGCTGCGACCCAAGTCAGCGTGCAGGCCTTGTGCCAACCAAGCGCCACCCGTGGTGATGCCGACCAAATGGGCGGTGGGACTCAAGCGTTCGCGCAAGTCGGTCAGCATCTGACCATACAAGGCTTGCGCGTCGAGTGATAAGTGACCAATGCTCATGGTTGAAGGCTTCTTAAAAATTGATCCAGGATGACACAGGCCGAGGCTGCATCGACATCGGCGGCACCTGCGGCTTTGGCCGCGGTGGTCGAGTAACGCTCATCGACCTCAAACACCGGCAATGCAAACCGTCCGTGCAGTTGGCGGGCAAATTGTTGGGCCCGGTCGGTGTTCTCGTGCCGCGCACCGTCCGGGTGGTAAGGCACGCCCACGACCAAGGCGTCGGGTTGCCAGCGTTGGATCTGCTCGGTGATCAGGGGCCAACGGGCGTTGCCACTGGCGTTGACCGTGCCTTGGGGTTGGGCCACGCCCAATAAGCGCGAGGCATAGGCCACGCCAGTGCGCTTTAAGCCAAAATCAAAAGCCAAAAAAGATTGCAGTGCATCGGACACGGTCGGCGGCGTCGCAGCCAGGTTCATGCGTGACCTGCCTGCGGCGAGAGCATCCAGGCTTGCAAGCCCAGCAAAGCCAGCGCGCTGTCATAGCGAAGCTCGATCGGCGTGTCAAAAATCACCTGGGCATCTGCTTGCACCGTGAGCCAGCTGTTTTCTGCCAGCTCTGACTCCAGTTGCCCTTGCGCCCACGCGGCATAGCCCAAGGTGATCAAGACCCGCTTGGGACCAGCGCCTGTGGACAAGGCTTCGAGCACGTCTTTGGAGGTGGTCATCTCCAAGCCCCCTGGCACGGCCAAGGTGGAGGCATAGGCATGTTCTGCGTCAGATTCGCCGCTGCTGCTGGTCATCGGGTCGTGCAGCACGAAGCCGCGCTCGGTGTGGACCGGGCCGCCTTGCAAGACGGGGATTTCAATCAGGTCAGCCCGCCCGAGTTGGAGCTCGACCTTTTCGAACAGGTCTTGCATGGACATTTGGCTGGGTTTGTTGATGATCAAGCCCAAGGCACCGCGCTCGCTGTGCTCGCACATATAGACGACACTGCGGGAGAAAGACTCGTCCATCAAACCGGGCATGGCGATCAAGAAATGATGCGTAAGGTTGATGGGTGCAGAATCGATGGTCATGCGGTGATTTTAAGGGTGAACATGACAAACAAAGATTTCAATCAGTTTGCCAAGGTTTTGGTTTGGTTTCGCCGCGATTTGCGGCTCAGCGACCACACCGCCCTCAGCCATGCCTTGCGCCACAGCGACCAGGTGTTTGGCGCGTTTGTCTTTGACCGCGCCATCTTGGACAGCCTGCCACGGCGCGACCGCCGTGTGGCATTCATCCACGTGTCTTTGCTAGAGCTCGACGCGGCATGGCAAGGGCTGGCAGGCCAAGCAGAGGCCAAGCTGTTGGTGCGCCATGGGCAGTCCGTGCAAGAGATGGTGCAACTGGCCAAACAACTGGGTGTGCAAGCGGTGCTGACACACCATGACGATGAACCCGATGCCTTGGCCCGGGACGCGCAAGTCATCGGTGCCTTGGCAAATGCAGGCATTGCTTTTCAAAGCTTCAAAGACCATGTGGTGTTTGAGCGCAGCGAGGTGTTGACCCAAAGCGGCACGCCTTATGGCGTGTTCACCCCATACAAAAACGCCTGGCTCAAAAAGGTCACAACACACGACCTGGCCGCCCGCGACACACCCGCCAAGCCCGGTCAATTAGCCGCTGTGCCCCAAGCCTTGCGCCAGCCCATGCCGAGCCTGGCGGACATGGGGTTTGAAGCGATCGATCTGGCAGCCTTGCATATCCGCCCTGGCATGTCAGGCGCACAGGCTTTGCTCAGCGATTTCGAGACCCGCATGGACAAGTACCAAGCCACGCGCAACTTTCCCGCGGTCAAAGGGCCAAGCTACCTGAGCGTACACCTGCGGTTTGGCACGGTTTCGATCCGCCAATTGGCCCGGCTGGCCTACCCCCGTGCAATGCGAAACGATCTGGGCGCGCAAACCTGGCTGTCCGAGCTGATTTGGCGGGATTTTTACCATCAGATCCTGCACCACCACCCACATGTGGTTAGCAAGGCCTTCAAGGCCGAGTACGAGCTGATCCAATGGGACAAGGACAAACATGGCAAGGCCTTGTTCAAGGCATGGTGTGACGGCCAAACTGGCTACCCACTGGTCGATGCGGCCATGGCACAAATCAACCAGACCGGCTATATGCACAACCGTTTACGCATGGTCGTGGCGAGTTTTTTGGTGAAAGATTTGGGTATCGATTGGCGCTGGGGTGAGCGCTACTTTGCCGAGCATTTGCTGGACTTTGACCTGGCAGCCAACAACGGCGGTTGGCAATGGGCGAGTTCGAGTGGCTGCGATGCACAACCGTATTTCCGCATCTTCAACCCGGTCAACCAAAGCGAGAAGTTTGACCCGCATGGCAAATTCATTCGCCGCTACCTGCCGCAGTTGGCGGGCTTATCAGACAAAACCATCCATGCGCCCTGGTTGGCCAAGCCTCTCGAGTTGCAAGCCGCTGGGGTGAGGTTGGGTGACAACTACCCCCTGCCCTTGGTGGACCATGCACAAGCACGTGCCAAAACCTTGCTGCGCTATTCGGTGGTCAAGAAAAACTGAGGCCGTGAGGGCTCAGATTTCCACCATTTCAAAATCGTCTTTGCGGGCGCCGCATTCGGGGCATGTCCAGTTCATGGACACTTGGTCCCAGGGCGTGCCGGGCGCGATACCGTGCTCTGGGTCTCCTGCGGCTTCGTCGTAAATCCATCCGCAAATCAGGCACATCCAAGTCTTGTTCACAAAGGTCTCTTTCATTTGAGGGATGAGTGCCGCAGTGACAAAACCGTGGCATAGAATGAATGAAAGTATAGACTTCAATGAATGCCTCCATCCCACTTCCTGACGAAGGCAAGATTGCCGAAATGGCCCACCCTTGTGTGCTGTGCTTCAACAGCAATGACCCCAGTGGCGCAGGTGGTTTAACCGCTGATATCTTGGCCATGTCCTCGGTCGGAGCGCATGTGTTGGCCATCGCCACGGGCACCTATGTGCGCGACACCGCTGAAACATTCGACCATGTTGCTTTTGACGAAGAAACCATTGACGAGCAAGCCCGCAGCATCCTCGAAGACCTGGCTGTTCAAGTGATCAAGGTTGGGTTTTGCGGGACCCCCGAGATCCTCTCGACCATCGCCGAGTTGTGCACCGACTACGCATCCGTGCCGGTGGTCGCTTACATGCCCACCTTGTCTTGGTGGCAAGACGACCCGATCGAGGCCTACCAAGACGCCTTTCTCGAACTGTTGTTGCCGCAAACCACGGTGTTGGTCGGCAACCATTCCACACTGTGGCGCTGGCTGTTGCCAGATTGGGGCAGCGACCGCACGCCCACGGCCCGGGACCTGGCCAAAGCAGCGGCCGAAAAAGGCGTGCCCTACACCCTGGTGACTGGTATGCCCCAAGGCGGGCAGCATCTGGAAAACGCCTTGGCCACACCGCTGACCGTGCTGGTGAGCGAAACCATTGAACGCTTTGACGCGGTGTTCACTGGCGCAGGCGACACCTTGAGCGCGGCCCTGGCCGGGTTGCTCGCAATGGGCGACAGCCTCGAAGCCTCGGTGGGCGAAGCACTGGGCTATTTGGACGGCAGCTTGGACGCGGGCTTTCGCCCAGGCATGGGTCACGCCGTGGCTGACCGCTTGTTTTGGGCGCAAAGCGTTGAAGAGAGTGACGACGCTGACACCGATGACAGTGCTGCCACCGCCGATGATTTTTCCTTGCCTGGCCACCAAACCCGACACTGACTTTCACCCATGCCCCATACACCATGACCGATTTGAACCAAGCCCTTTTCGAGCGTGCGCGCCAAGTCATCCCCGGCGGCGTCAATTCACCGGTGCGCGCTTTCCGCGCGGTGGGTGGCACACCGCGTTTTGTCAAACGCGCAAAGGGCGCGTATTTTTGGGATGCTGACGACAAGCCTTACATCGATTACATCGGCTCTTGGGGGCCGATGATCTTGGGCCATGGCCATCCAGCGGTGGTCGAGGCGGTGCAAAAAGCGGTGTTGGAGGGTTTCTCTTATGGCGCCCCCACCGAGCGCGAAATTGAACTCGCCGAAGCGCTGCTCGAACGCATGCCCTCGATGGACATGGTGCGCTTGGTCAGCTCCGGCACCGAGGCCGGCATGAGCGCCCTGCGCTTGTCGCGCGGTGCCACGGGCCGCAGCAAAATCATCAAGTTCGAGGGCTGCTACCACGGCCACGCAGACGCCTTGTTGGTCAAAGCAGGTTCGGGCTTGGCGACTTTTGGCAACCCCACCAGCGCCGGCGTGCCCCCCGAGGTGGTGCAACACACCTTGGTGCTCGAGTTCAACAACATCCCGCAATTGGAAGAAGCCTTTGCACTGCATGGCAAAGAGCTGGCTTGTTTGATGATCGAGCCGATCGCCGGCAACATGAATTTCGTGCGCGCTTCCGTGCCCTTCATGAAGCGCTGCCGCGAGCTGTGCAGCCAGCACGGCGCGCTGTTGGTGTTTGACGAGGTGATGACTGGCTGCCGCGTGGCGCTGGGCAGTGCCCAAAGTGTGTATGCCAAGTCTCTGCCGGGCTTTGAGCCTGACCTCACGGTGCTGGGCAAGGTGATTGGGGGCGGTATGCCGCTGGCGGCTTTTGGCGGCAAACGTGCCGTCATGGAACAACTGGCCCCTCTGGGGCCTGTCTACCAAGCCGGTACCTTGAGCGGCAACCCGGTCGCCACCGCTTGCGGTTTGGCCACCTTGAAAGAGATTTCCAAGCCCGGTTTTTTCGATGCCTTGTCTGCCCGTACCCAAAGCCTGGTCGATGGCTTGACAGCCGCCGCCAGCAAAGCCGGTGTTCCTTTCAGCGCCGACTGCCAAGGCGGCATGTTTGGCTTTTTCTTGCTGCCCGAATTGCCGCAAAACTACGCCACCGTGATGACCAGCGACAGCCCCAAGTTCAACAAACTCTTCCATGGTTTGCTCGACCGCGGTGTCTACATTGCGCCAGCACTTTACGAAGCGGGCTTTGTGAGCGGTGCCCACAGCGCCGAGGACATTGCCGCCACGGTGCAAGCCGCGGCTGATGTGTTTGCCA
>CAMCES010000025.1 GCA_945873925.1 Bordetella parapertussis | reverse complement strand
CATTTGGCTGATCTGGAAGATCTTTACCTCGCAGAAAAACGACTTGCCAAAGTTCGCAACGGCAAAAGCAAAACTTACAGTTTGAATGCTGTGGAGCAAGAGCTTGGCTTGGCAAATTGAGATTGATCAAGCCGCCAAGAAAGAGCTTGGCAAACTAGACCCTCAAGTAGCCCGCAGAGTCATACAGTTTCTAAGAACAAGACTGCAAAGCGTCAATGATCCAAGAAGTATGGGTCAAGCCCTCAAAGGCTCAGTACTTGGTGACTTCTGGAAATACAGACTGGGTGACATCAGAATCATTGCCAGCATAGAAGATGATCGATTGGTGATCTTGGTTTTACGAGTTGGTAACCGCAAAGAAATTTACAGACGTTGAGACTGGTTTTGATTCCAAATCTCCCCCTCAAATCCCCCACGCCAGTCTCGCTATAATTCGCGGCTCGGCGCTTTAGCTCAGTCGGTTAGAGCGATGGAATCATAATCCACAGGTCCGCGGTTCGAATCCGTGAAGCGCCACCAAACCAAAGCACTTGATCGACCGCATCAAGGGCTTTTACAGCGGTTGAACTCACTGGTCTGGGTGCCTTGTACAGCTCCTGAAGACCTCTGAATACATGCGAAGCCGCTCTTTCGTGTTGGTCAATTCATCCGCAATCAAGTCTGCAATGCCGCTGGTGAGTTTGATGAAGGCAGGATTGCAATGGTGCTTGGTCTTGTTTTCATATTTTTCCTGTTGCACCCAACCGTTGTCACGCATTAAAAACGCATAGTGAGTCAACTCATGCCCTGCCGCCCAACTCACCATCGCTCGGCTCCATTGAGTCAAGGTACGAGGAGATACGCTCACCATCAATTTGTTGTTTGGATGATCTTCTGAAGGGTACTGAAACACCATGCGTGCATTCGTTGGCAAAGATGCATCGACAACCAGTGGTGGCATGGGAAATTCTGGTGGACCGCCTGTCTCAGCCTTGATAAATGACCACACAACCTGCAACATGGCCATGTCCAATTTTTGATCGGATGGCATGGATGGATTTTTCTTGGGTGCATTGTTGGCGTATTCCTGTTCCAACTCCTTGACAGTCATTTGTGCATTCCAATAATTGGCCAAACACAACTCAACATCATCGCCCAAGGGACCCAACATGATTTGGGTCTGTGTCTGTATGTTGCGATCAATCCAATGCTTGTAAACATCATTTATCGCGTTGTAGTTGCTTAAAGCCTCTGGTTCACTCGTGCCTTGCTTGACCGTAAGGAAATAACCTAAGCGCATATAGATGTCGCTGTGGTTGAGAAAGATATTGGCGCTTCTTCTTTGCTCATCGAGTACAGCATTGGCAACAAAGTAGTTGCCTACCAAGTCAAATGCGCTGGCGCAGCGATTAGCCACATAAGCCAGCTCTGGTTTGTTTTGCAACCACTGCGGATGCGCTTTGGCCCAGGCTGGCAGGCCCTGCATGTCTTGTGCCATTCCCACGCAGTGAGCCAAAAAGAAAAACAAGGTAAAGATTTGCTTCATGACGACACTTTAAAGTGTTATGCAACTCGGCGCATGAACCAGGGAATTGTTGACAAGTTTCTTATGCGCCCTCGGTCATGGTGTCATCAGCGGGCTTGCTGTTAACGTTCGTCAAAGCTGAGCGTGACTTGATCGCTGGTGGGTTTGGCTTGGCAGGACAAAACAAAGCCTTGATCAGTCTCCCATTTCTCCAAGGTAAAGTTTTTGTCCATACGGACACTGCCCTGCAGCACTTTTGCTCGACAAGTACAACACACGCCGCCCCGGCACGAATAGGGTAAGTCCAAACCCGTGGACAAGGCCACATCCAAAATATGTGCATCGGTTGACATTCGCAGTTGGTGTTTTTTGCCATCCACCACCACTGTCAATTGCACTGTCTCAGCTTGATCAAGCTGTGTTTTTTCTTTTGTGATTGGCAGCTTTGTGGGCGTTTGGCCGGTGCTAAAGCGTTCGCAGTGCACCCGGTCTGTGGGCACACCGGCTTGACTCAAGGCTTGGCAGGTTGCTTGAATCATACCTTCTGGTCCGCAGACAAAGACCTCGTCAAGGCTTTTGACAGGCAACAAACTGCTTAACAATACTTTGACTTTGGCAGCGTCTATTCGGCCTTGAAACAACTCAAGCTCTTGCGCTTGTCGTGACAGCACATGCAACAGGGTCACACGGTCTGGGTATTTGTCCTTCAGGTCTTGTAGGGTTTCATTAAACATGACGCTGGCCATGTTGCGATTGCCATAGACCAACGAAAAATGACTGCGGTCTTCGGTTTCAAGGGCATGGCGCATGATTGACAAAATCGGTGTGATACCAGAGCCTGAGGCAAAACCAAGCCTGTGCGCTGCAGTGGGTTGTTTGGACACAAATCGACCATCTGGCGGCATGACTGACATCACGTCATCGGCTTGAACATGTTTGGCTGCCCAATTGGAAAACATGCCACCAGCCAGCACACGGATACCCACCTCTATCTCACCCTGCAAAGCAAGCTGTTGAGGTGTGCTGCAGAGGGAGTAACTGCGACGAATATCTTTACCTTCGACAGTCGCACGCAAGGTGAGAAATTGCCCGGGCTGAAATGCAAACGCAGCGCGCATGTCCTCTGCAACCGAGAAAGTGATGACCACCGCGCCCCCAGCTTCATGTCGCAAACGGGCCACTTTCAGGGAATGGAAATTTGAGGAAACGGACATGGGCTGATCAATAGGGCTTGAAATAGTCAAAGGGCTCTAAGCAATCCAAGCAACGGTACAAGGCCTTGCAGGCAGTTGAGCCGAAATGCGAGGTCTCCGTGGTATTCAATGAATTGCACTGTGGGCAAGCCACCTCCTTGATGGGTGGTTGCAACCTTGGATACAACTGCACCACATCTGTCTCTTGACGACAGAGGTGAGGGGGTGCAATCCCATAGGATTTCAGCTTGATTTTGGCTTCGGTTGTGATCCAGTCGGTGGACCAAGCGGGGGACAACTCGGTGACAACGCTTGCTTGCACGCCTGCGGATTGCAGCGCCAGCGCCAGATCGTCACGCATCTGGGACATGGCAGGACAACCACTGTAGGTCGGCGTGATCACCACTTCCAAGCCTTGTTGACCTTCACGGATAGCTCGCAGCACACCTATTTCGCGCAAGGTCACCACGGGGATTTCAGGGTCGCATACCGACTCAAGTAACCGCCACAGTTCGTGGTGCGGATCGAGCTTGCCTGGCAAAGACAATGGACCAAGCGGCAAAGCCCCGAGGCTTGAAACTGTGCTCAATGCATCACCATTGGGCACCAGGGTGCTCACGCGCCAGGCTTTGCATTTCTGACAACACAAACCCCAAATGCTCCGAATGCAAACCATGTTTACCTTCTGGTACATATCCATCGGCCAGCGGTAAGCGCAAGGTCGCTTCTTGCAAGACGGCTTGAACATGCGTCTCCCAATGAGGTTTGAGCGCAGCCATGTCAGCCACACCCATGCGCTCATGGGCGACGGCCACCAGTTCACTCGCACTCCAAAATTCTTGGGTGTAGGGCATCAAATGGTCGATGGCTGCTTGCGCTTTGGCATGGGATTCTTCTGTACCGTCACCAAAACGAAGCAGCCAATCGCTGGCATGCTCGGCGTGGTACCGAGCCTCTTTGAGGGATTTGCTGGCAATGGCAGCCAAATGCGTGTCGTTGGATGACTGCAAAGCGTCCCAGAGCAAAACCATCAAGCTGCTGAATAAAAAATTGCGCGTCATGGTCACAGCATAGTCACGCTCGCCACGCGCAGTTGGAGCCAATCCTGTGCTGTGAGGCAGTTCGACCAAGGTGTAGTTGCGAAATGCGTGCGCATGCCGAAAATAAGCCAGGCCGTCTTCAGTCGTCCCATCAGCCCGGCATGCTGCAACATGTTGGTACAAAAGTCTGGCTTGTCCAATCAAATCCAAGGCATTGTTGGCCAAGGCCAAATCTTCTTCCAAGACCGGTCCATGACCACACCATTCAGCGTTGCGCTGCCCCAAAATCAAAGCAGTATCAGCCAAATGCAAAATGTATTCATGCACTGGGTCAGTTGCCACGACAGTCACATGTGCCCCACTTCGTCTGGTAACACAAAAAAGCCGGGATGGCGGTAGACCTTGTCACGGGCTGGCTCAAACAAGGTGTCTTTGTCTTGCGGATCACTGGCCGTGATCGATGCAGATGGGATGACCCAAATGCTCACGCCTTCTTGGCGTCGCGTGTAAACGTCCCGCGCCATGTGCAGGGCTTGTTGTGCATCAGCGGCATGCAAACTGCCACAGTGCTTGTGCTCAATCCCTTGTTTGCTGCGCACAAAGACTTCCCACAAGGGCCACTCTTTCATGGTCAGGTTGTCTTGAGTCATGCGGCAACCTTTTGCGCCAATTGGCGTGCAGATTTTTTTTGGGCATAGGCCATGGCTGCGTCGCGTACCCATTGACCATCTTGGTGAGCCTTGACGCGTGTAGCCAAGCGTTCTTTGTTGCATGGGCCATTGCCATTGACGGTTGCCCAAAATTCATCCCAGTCAATCGGGCCATGGTCGTGGTGCCCACGCTCTGAATTCCATTTGAGTTCAGGGTCAGGCAAAGTCACACCCAATATCTGGGCCTGGGGTACGGTTGCGTCGATAAATTTTTGGCGCAAATCGTCGTTGCTGATGCGCTTGATGCCCCAGCGCATGCCTTGCACGCTGTTGGGGCTGTCGGTGTCAGGCGGGCCAAACATGGCTAAGCATTTCCACCACCAGCGGTTGACCGCGTCTTGGACCATGTCTTTTTGGGCTTGCGTGCCTTTCATCATGGCCAAAAGGGCTTCATAGCCTTGACGTTGGTGAAAAGACTCTTCTTTGCACACCCGAATCATGGCGCGTGCATATGGCCCGTAACTGCAACGGCACAGCGGAATCTGGTTCATGATGGCCGCGCCGTCAACCAGCCAACCGATGACACCGACATCTGCCCAGGTGAGCGTGGGGTAGTTGAAGATGGAACTGTATTTGGCTTTGCCTGTGTGGAGCGCGTCTAGCATCCGCTCCCGACTGGTGCCCAGGGTCTCTGCAGCACTGTACAAATACAAACCGTGTCCACCCTCATCTTGCACTTTGGCTATCAAGATAGCCTTGCGCTTGAGACTGGGCGCACGGCTGATCCAGTTGCCCTCTGGCAGCATACCGACGATTTCACTGTGGGCATGCTGGCTGATTTGACGAACCAAGGTTTTGCGGTAAGCCTCGGGCATCCAGTCCTTTGGTTCGATCTTGCCGTCTGCATCAATCACGGCATCGAACTTGATTTGTGCGGTATCCAGAGCGGCTTGTTGCTCTGGCGACAGGACAGCGCCGACGGTTGGTCGATCATTGGGCTTGGCTGCGCCATTGGGCACGGTGAAAGACTGGGTGTACATATTGCAGGAATCCTTGGATCGTCTGATGGATGACTAAATGATACACGAAACAGGCAATTAACCAAATAATATGTATCATTAAAGCACCTTCAAAGCGCTTGACCGCCAAGATGTCCAGACTGATTCAACAACACCTGTCCAATTTCAGACAAAAGCCTCGCATGCAGGCTGGCTCTCTGATCATTTCTGTTTTTGGCGACGCCATCTATCCGCGCGGCGGCAGCGCTTGGCTGGGCAGTCTCATCCGCCTGCTCGAACCCCTGGGTGTGAACGAACGATTGATCAGGACAGCCATTTTTCGTTTGGTCAAGGAAGACTGGTTGCTCGCCAAGATTCAAGGGCGCCGTACTGACTATGGTTTAAGTCAAACAGGGTGTGCTCGGATAGAAGCTGCGTCGCGTGTGATTTATGAAGGCAGCTACCGCGATTGGGATCAACGCTGGCGCATGTTGGTGAGCACAGGTCAGGCAACAGCCAAGTCGCGTGAGCAATTGAGGCACTTTTTGTTTTGGCACGGCTTTGGGCAATTGAACTCGCACACATTCATTCATCCGAGCGCCGACTTGAACAACGTGCTTGACCGCATGGAGGACGAGGGTTTGTCTGCTTGGCGCAGCCAATTATTGGGATTGGTGGCACAAAGTGTCAATCATGTTGACGCAATTGAGCAAACGCAAGTGGTCGCTCAATCTTGGGACTTGGCACAGTTGAGTAAGCGCTACAAACAATTTATACATGTTTACAAGCCGATTTGGCTGGGCTTGCAAAAGTCAGCCCAAACAAGTTTGTCTGAACAAAATGCTTTCTTGTTGCGCGTGCTGTTGGTGCACGATTTTCGTCGGTTGCTGCTGCGTGACCCGTCTCTGCCTGTTGCCTTGTTACCTGCGAATTGGCCAGGCGTAGATGCAAGACAGGTCTTCAATGGTTTGTACCTGCATTGCTTGCCTCATTCACAACGATACTTGGATGTGCATTTGCAATTGGCCGATGAATCCGTTCCAGTTGCATTTAAAGAGCATCAGTTGCGCCAACGGCTGCTTCGCAACATGAGCCGAAAGTCAGCTGCTACGAGCTGAAAATGCGGTAAAAAAAGTTGATAATGCAACGCACTTACCCATAGCCGTTTTGGCATGGCTTGGGCAAGATAACTTGAGGGCGTGCGATGTTGATCAATGTGGTGGATGTGGCCCTGAAACGGCCCTACACGTTTGTGGTGATGGCATTGCTTTTGCTGATCCTTGGTCCGCTGGCGACGCTGAAAACACCCATAGACATCTTTCCTGAAATCCGTATTCCTGTGATTGCTGTGGCCTGGTCTTACACCGGCTTACCGCCCGATCAAATGGCAGGTCGCATCACCACCTCGTTTCAACGTGTGCTGACCACCACGGTAAATGACATTGAGCATATCGAGGCCAATTCGTACAACGGCGTGGGCATTGTCAAAATCTTTTTCCAACCCGGTGTGAATATCGCGGTGGCCAACGCGCAGGTCACCTCTGTATCGCAGTTCATGGTGCGGCAAATGCCACCGGGCACCATGCCGCCGATCATCATCAACTACAACGCCTCCACGGTACCGATTTTGCAGTTGGCCTTGGCGGGTAAAGGCCTGACAGAGCAAAACCTGGCCGACCTGGGGCTCACCCAAGTGCGCAGTCCGTTGGTGACCGTGCCGGGCGTGGCCGTGCCCTTCCCCTATGGCGGCAAGTCGCGTTTGGTGCAACTCGACTTGAACCCCAGCGCTTTGCAAGCGCGAGGCTTGTCGGCGCAAGATGTGAGCAACGCCTTGGCCGCGCAAAACATCATCATCCCAGTGGGCACCCAAAAAATGGGCAGCTACGAATACACCATCAGTCTGAACAACGCCGCCACCGATTTGAAAGATCTGGACAACTTACCTATCAAATCGGTCAACGGCGCCATGGTCTATGTTCGTGATGTGGCCAATGTGCATGACGGCAGTGCGCCACAAACCAATGTGGTGCATGTGGACGGCAACCGCTCGGTGCTGATGTCGGTGTTGAAAAACGGTAGCACCTCCACTTTGGCCATCGTCGATGGTGTGCGCGAAAAATTGCAAGACATCAAAGCGTCCTTGCCGCCCAATTTGACGATTCAGCCGATCAACGACCAATCGGTGTTTGTGCGTTCAGCCATCAAAGGCGTGGCCTGGGAAGGCGTGATTGCAGCCGCCCTGACCAGCTTGATGATTTTTCTGTTCCTAGGCAGTTGGCGCTCAACACTGATCATTGCGGTGTCGATCCCGTTGTCCATCCTGGGCGCCATCTTGGGCCTTTACGCTTTGGGTGAGACCTTGAATATCATGACTTTGGGCGGCTTGGCACTGGCGGTGGGCATCTTGGTTGATGACGCCACCGTTACCATCGAGAACATCAACTGGCACTTAGAAAAAGGCAAGAGCGTTGAGCAAGCCATCCGGGATGGCGCAGCGCAAATCGTCACCCCCGCTTTTGTGTCCTTGCTGTGTATTTGTATTGTGTTTGTGCCCATGTTTTTCTTAGAGGGCTTGTCGCGCTTCTTGTTTGTACCCATGGCCATGTCTGTGATGTTGGCGATGGTCTGGTCCTTCTTTTTGTCACGCACCTTGGTACCGACCATGGCCATGTTTTTGTTGAAGCCGCATGCATCGCACACCGATATGCATCACTCAAACCGCAGCCTGCCTGGCGCCAGCAACCCAATCATGGCTTTCCAACGCGGTTTTGAAATCCACTTTGAAGCTTTTCGCGCCGGCTATAAAAACCTGTTGCAACTGGCACTGCAACACCGCGGCAAAGTGTCTGCTGGTTTTGCGGCGGTGGTGCTGGGCTCGTTTGGCTTGCTGCCTTTTTTGGGGAGCAACTTCTTTCCCGACGTGGACGGCGGTCAAATTTTGATCCATGCGCGGGTGCCGGTGGGCACCCGGGTGGAAGAAAGCGCCGCCCGCTTTGCCAAAATCCAAGAACACATTCGTCAAGTGATTCCAGCCCAAGACATCACCACCATGGTGGACAACATCGGTTTGCCGCCGAGCTACATCAACCTGATCTACAACAACACTGGGGTGGTGGGATCGCAAGATGGCGATATCCAAATTGCATTGAGTCCCAACCACGCGCCCACGGCTGACTATGTGAAAGCGCTGCGCGAGCAATTGCCCGTGGCCTTCCCTGACACGGTGTTCTCTTTTCCGCCTGCCGACATCGTCAGCCAAATCTTGAACTTTGGTACGCCAGCGCCAATTGACATTCAAATTCGAGGCAACGACTTGTCCGCCAACTTCGACTATGCCAATTTGTTGTTGAAAGAAATCCGGCGCATCCCGGGCGTGGCCGACGCGCGCATTCAACAATCGGCCAAAAGCCCCGTGTTTGAAGTGAACTTGGACCGCACACAAGCGCAAAGCATGGGGATCACGGCGCGCGATGTGACCAACAACATGGTGGTGAATTTGGCCGGCAGCAGCCAGGTCGCGCCAACGTTTTGGCTCAATCCCGCCAATGGTGTGTCTTATCCCGTGGTGATGCAAACCCCGCAATACAACATTGATTCTTTGAATGATTTGGCCAATTTACCTGTCAGTCCTGCCAACGCCAATTCACAGCAAGTCTTGGGCAGTGTGGCGAGTTTCAACCGCACGGCGAAAAACGCCTTGGTCAGCCAATACGACATTCAACCCATGGTGCAAATCCATGCCGCCACCCAAGGCATGGATTTAGGCACTGTCTCCAAGGCGATTCAACGCGTCATCCTTGAAACCCAAGCGCAACAACCCAAGGGCAGCAAAGTGGTCATGCTCGGACAGGTGCGCACCATGGAGAAAGCCTTCTCTGGGTTGCTGTGGGGTTTATTGGGCGCAGTGGTCTTGATTTACTTTGTGATCGTGGTGAATTTCCAATCATGGCGCGACCCACTGGTCATCATCAGCGCCTTGCCTGCCGCCCTGGCCGGTATTGTGTGGATCTTGTTTGCCACCCGCACCACGCTGTCGGTACCGGCGCTCACCGGGGCCATCATGTGCATGGGCGTAGCCACTGCCAACAGTGTGTTGGTGATCAGCTTTGCGCGTGAACGCTTGGACCAACTCGGCGATGCAGTGGCTGCAGCTCTGGATGCGGGCTTCGTGCGTTTTCGACCGGTGCTCATGACCGCTTTGGCGATGATGATGGGCATGGTACCGATGGCTCTGGGTCTGGGTGAAGGCGGCGAACAAAACGCGCCCTTGGGCCGCGCAGTGATTGGCGGGTTGTTGTTTGCCACTGTGGCCACCTTGGTCTTGGTACCTCTGCTCTTTAGCATGGTGCATGGTCGCCGCAAGGCCACCCCTTCTTTGAATCCCGGAGTCCTTCATGCTTGATCCCCGTCCCCCTGTTTTTTCGCGCAGCAAACTTTGGATAGGGTCAATCATCTTGGGCTTGGTGGCCGCCTATGTGTTGGCTCAAGGTTTGCTCGCCCGCAGCGCCGACAACCTGCAACTCAAGGAATTGGCCGACAAACAATCGGTGCGCACCGTCAAGGTCATCACCCCTGCGCTGTCGCCCGCTTCGCCCAGCATGGACTTGCCCGGACGCATCGAAGCCTATTCGAAAGCGCCTTTGTACGCTCGCATCAGCGGCTACTTGAAAACCTGGAAAGCGGACATTGGCACCTCCGTGAAAGCGGGTCAGTTGTTGGCCGAGATCGACACGCCCGATGTGGACCAACAAATCCTGCAAGCCAAAGCCGAGTTGGCCATCTCTCAAGCCAATGCAGCCTTGTCCGAAAACACCGCCAAGCGTTGGCAGTCATTGCAAGCCACCAACTTTGTTTCAGCCCAAGCGGTGGAAGAAAAAATGGGCGACTTGCGGGCCAAGCAAGCCATGGTGAACGCTTCACAAGCCAATGTGAACCGTCTGCAAGCGATGAAAAGTTTCAGCCGCATCAACGCACCCTTTGATGGGGTGGTGACGGCACGCAACACCGACATCGGCGCTTTGGTGAATGTCGGCGGTGCAGCTGGTACGGAACTTTTTGTGGTGTCTGATGTGCGCCGACTGCGTTTGTACGTTCAGGTGCCGCAAAACCAAGTCACAGCCATCCGAACTGGCAGCCAGGCCACATTCACCGTACCCGAAAAGCCTGGGAAAGTTTTCACGGCCAAAGTGCAATCCATGGCACAGGCCATCCAAGCCAGCTCAGGCAGCATGTTGGTACAGCTCTTTGCCGACAACCAAAGGGGTGAACTGTTGCCCGGTGGTTTTGCCCAAGTCAGCTTTGACATGCCTGCCCAAACCGAGCACCTCAACATCCCGCCAAGTGCATTGATTTTTAGCAAAACTGGTCTGCAAGTCGCTACCGTGAATGCAGATAACAAGGTAGTCATCAAACCGGTGGTAGTGGCCAAAGACCATGGTATTCGACTCGAACTTTTGTCCGGCCTGGAGAGCACAGATCGAGTGATTGAAAACCCTCCTGATGGTGTCATGCCAGGTGACCTGGTTCGTGTGGCAGCGGCTGAAAATAAAAAATGATTTCTTGACGCAATATGTCAAATCCGTTAATAATTATTCAAACCACTGCATAGCTTGATGACAACCACAACAGATTTATTGCAAGTCAAGCCGAACGTATCGCGACCGTCACTGGAGTTGATGCGTGTTGTTTGACCACTGTGCCGAATGCCAACGATGTTGCCATGTTGAGGCAGGTTACCCCCCCCTTGAAATCACGCTCACCCGAACCGAGAAGAAAAAGCTCGGTAGCGTATGCATTGAACAACAATGCACTTATTTGGGTCCTTCGGGTTGCACCATGGGCGACGACAAGCCCTTTGGATGCAAACTTTATCCACTGAGCTACAACCCGAAAAACAAAAGTTTTTATTTTGACGCCGACTGTCCTTTGATGGACGCTTACATGGGCGAGTTGACTGACAAAGACAGCGATGCCGCATTGCATTTGGGCCATGCACAACAAGTTATATTGCAACTGGAAAAAACAGATGCTCCATTTTTGAAGAACAACCATGCGATTGATGAAGCGTATTTCGACTTAAGAAAAATACCTGCTCAATCGACTTCAAAAAAACAAACTAAAAAATCTGAAAAAAAGGCAGCAACATGAATGGCACACTCTATCAATTCAAGCCCTCCAACCCATTGGTCTCTGACAGACCCCTGGTGCATGAAGTGGGTTACCAAACTTGGACAGATGAAAATTTGCTGGTAGAGAGTGAACACAACGACATCCTCTACTACACCACCCGCTGGGATGCCTTGTGTCCATACATCAATGTGTCAGAGGAGATGCTCAATTTTGCGCCTCGCCCATTTGTGGTTTATGCCTTGCCACCCGACAGCCCTTATGGTGTGCCCATCAACGACAAATACGGTCTGGTCGACACCTTTGCCGAAACCTTCTGGCAAGAAGAGCGGCGCGAGCGCAAATTTCGCGAGCTCGACAAGCAATACAAAAACTTTGTCTACACCGAGAGGGTCGTTGCAGGCAGGGACCTGACGGTTGAAGATTTGTTTGAGATGGGCGGCGAGCACTTTGCCAACTACCATATTGACGATCGAGAAGTTGAAGGTTTTGTCGACTATGTGCGTCACTTGGATGTGTTGGTGTTGCAGGTCCACAGCGCCGAAGGCGAACTGGTGTTCACCGATGTTTCCATCTTGTTGCCTCAATACCACCAACTCTACGGCAGCTTTTGCCAGTGGAACCGCGCATTCAAAAACCGCTCGCCAGGCATTTACGCCTGTTTACAAGCTTGCCGTTGGGCAGCCAAAAATGGTTTGCGCTACTACAACCTGGGTCCCGTGGACGACTATGGCTACAAGGCGTTGTTTGTCACCGACCACGAACCTATCTATGCCATGGCGCTGATCGACTCAGACCATCCCTTGGTCACTGATCCAACATCGCCTCTGATCATTGATTTCAAACCGCACCAACTCAACCAAATCTATCGCGATCCTGAAATGCAAGAGCAAGCCCACGAAGAGTTGGCCATGGCTGGGTAAATCTGGGACAGCGCTCAGCAGCGCAGTTGACACTGCAAAAGGGTGCGCCTCAGCACCCTTTTTTATTCCTCGAAGAAGTGTTTTTCACCAAAGCTGATGTCGTAATCGATGAACAACTCTTCACCCTTTTTGACGGGTTTGGTTGTGATCAATACCCCCGCAAGCTTAAAACGCAAATTGGGGCTCTTGGAATGGTTCAGGTAAACCGACATGTCAAAGGAATTCATGCCCATCGAGGGGATGCTGATCTTCTTTTTGTCGTAATAGCAAAAGATGTTGAGTTGGTCGCGAACACCGCGCGGCAAGCGCTTGATGTCGTCTTTTTTGATATCGATTTCTCTGAACTTCAAATAGCTCTTTAGGGGGTAGACCCCTTTGGGAATCGGTTTCAGAGCAAAAACGCCAATGCCATGGACAGGTGACACACCCAGACGGCAATAAACTTCTTCTTCCAAATGTTGAAGTATTTTTTTTTTGCTGATTGGCATGTCTTTGCTCTGGAGTAAGTCAGGACCACAGTAGTTGGTTCCTGGTAACTTTAACTGCCAAAAGGCTCCCAAGCTTCAAGCCACTGAACAAAATGACCCAAGCCCTGGTCGAGGGGGGTCTCACCCCACCTGCCAATCATGCCCAGCAACCTGTCCTCGCTGGCACAAGTGACAGCCACATCCGCTGCTTGCATGGGGGCGTACTCGATGATGGGCTCAACCTTCAGATGCTTGGCCAATAGTTCTACAAAAGTATTCAGCTGCACAGGTCGCTGGTGACCCATGTTGACGATCTCTGGTGCAGTGAGTTTGTCTGTTGGTGACACAAGCTTTCCAATGGCCTCCACAATGTCGGCCACATAGGTGAAGTCACGCAGCAGTTTGCCCTCGCCAAATACCTTGATGGGTTGATGGCGACGCAAGTTTTGTGCAAACAGGAAAGGGGCCATGTCGGTGCGCCCCCAAGGGCCGTAGACTGTGAAAAAACGCATGCCGATGGAGCCCATTGCGTATTGGGCATGGTAGGCATAAGCCATGGCCTCATTGGCCTGCTTGGTGGCGGCGTAAAAAGATTGAGGCTGGTCAGTGCGGTCTGACTCCAAGAAAGGAACTTGGCTGCGCAGCCCATAAACGCTGGAGGAGCTGGCATACAGAAAACGCGGGATTTGCTGGCGAAAACAGGCCTCAAGGACACGGGCAAAACCCACCAAATTGGGTGTGACAAAATCCAACGGTGCTTGCACCGAATGCCTGACACCCGCTTGCGCTGCAAGATGAACCACGGTGTCAGGTTGCCATTGATTCAACACCTGACTGAAAGCGTCTTCTGCACCCAAATCTGCTTGAAAATACCGGATGCCATTGCGGGTTGAAAATTCGGCCAAACGCTCTTTGCGCAGTCGAGTCAACAACGGCTCTGTTGGATGCGCGCCAAACCCGTCCAAGGAGACCAGGTCGCAACCCGCTACTTGGTGGCCCAACAAATGCAAATGCGCTATCAATTGCGAGCCAATGAAGCCAGCTGCCCCAGTCACCAATACTTTCTTAGTCATGAATACCCGTCCATTTCAATGGCGCCAAAGGGAGTTCAATTGAACTTGCAAGCGCCAGCAGCCTCTCAAACACCTGACAGCGAAACATGCTTGCACCTCAAGCGCTCAGTCTGGTTGGCCACTGCAGTACTGATTTTGACAGGTGTCTGGCTTGCACAGTCTCCAGCCAACACCAGCATCATGTTGGGCATACACACGCTTGACATGGGACCTGATGCCTTTTGGTCTTTTGCTACCCAGTTTGGTGACGCAGGAGCGGCTTTTTTGCTGCTGTTGGTGCTGAGTCGCTTTTCCTCAGCCGGCGCGCCCATGGTTTTGAAATGCCTGTTGCTGGGCTCCCTGCTTTCACCCGCACTGAAATATCTGCTGGCTTCGCCAAGACCCCTGGGTGTCTTGGACCCCTCTTTGCTCAGCATCATTGGTGACCCGCCAAGCGGGTCAAACTCCATGCCCTCAGGGCACGCCATGACAGCGGCAGCCTTGGTATGCCTGGTTTTTTGGATGCACCCCAAAATCACCACCAAGCCAACCGTTTGGATTCCATTGCTGTCATTTGGCGCGGTGGTGGCGCTCTCGCGTGTGGTGGTAGGGGCACACTGGCCTGCAGATATTTTGGTGGGTTTCGGATTGGGCTTGGCATTGGCCTGGCTTGCTTGGGAATGGGAACAACGGCGCAGTTGGGCCGCTAAAGTCAATTCAGCGCCCGGTCAATATCTGCTGATCCTGCTTGAAGTGGGTTTGGTGATCGCTTTGTTTGCGAGTCAAACCGACACGCCCGCTGCCAGATGGGCCTTTGATCTGATCGCTACGGTGGGGATAGCGGGTGCCATGGCACGCTACGCCAGTTTGAGGCGGCGTCTGGCGGCCAACCGATGAATTGGCAGCACCCCTGGCGAAAGCCATTGACATGGTTGCTCGGTTGGGTTCTGGGCCTGGGCTTGCTTGCCTGGCTTTTGCGTGGTTTGGATATGGACCATTTGTTGGGCCGTGCTGGTCTCATTGAACCCATTGTTTGGTTGATGGCAACCCTGGTTTGGTTGTTCAGTTTTGTGTGCCGTGCATGGCGGGTGCAACAGGAATGGCAATGGCGCGCCTCTGTGGGCATGCCGGCTGCTTTGCGTTTGGTGCTGCTTCACAACGCGGCGGTTTTACTGCTGCCATTTCGCACCGGCGAGCTTGGCTACCCCTTGTTGGTTCGCCGGGTTTTCAATGCACCCACTGCCGCCGCCTTGCGCAGTCTTTTGTGGCTGCGGTTGCAAGATGCCTGCATATTGGGCGTCATGGCTGCCATGCTCTGGCCCAACATGCCGCTGTGGTTGGTTTGGCTGTGCCCCATCATGCTCTTGAGCATCATCTTGCTGCCGTCCCATTGGTGGCTGCGCCTGCTCAAACGCCGACAAGCATGGGCGAGGGTGCTGCGAAAAATGCTGCATCGTCGAGCACCTCGAACCGCTTGGCTTTTGTCACTGGCGAATTGGCTGAGCAAATTGACCGTTGTGGCCCTGCTGCTGAGTCAGCTCTTGCCGCTGTCTGGTTTGGCGGCCTGGCAAGCTGCGATAGGTGGTGAACTTGCAGGCATGTTGCCCTTGCAAGGGCCGGCGAGTTTGGGCACTTATGAGGCTGGCGTCTGGCTGGGAGCGGGTCAGGCAAGATCTGCCACCGAGGCAGTTGCGGGTGCGGCATTGCTGGTGCATGTGTTTTGTCTGGCCGTGTCCTTGGGCGCTGCTGCGCTGGCTGGGTTGATGTGGCGGTGGCCAGACCCGGTCCCAGGCTGATCATTTTGACGGAACGATTCATGACTATTGACAATGCTGCTTTGACCCCAACCACGGTTGATAACGCCCCTTTGCGTGTGCCCATGCATCGCCTATCGGTCGTGGTGCCGATGTACAACGAAGTGGAATTGGCCAGTGATTTGATCGATGCGGTTCAAGCCGCCTTGACAAATTACCCTTGGCCATGGGAGTTGGTGGTGGTCGATGACGGCAGCACCGATGGGACCTGGTTTCGCTTGAGCCAGCGTGCCGCCGAAGTCGGTCCGCATATTCGGGCGCTTCGCTTGCAACGCAATTTCAAACAAACCGCAGCCATGCAAGCAGGCATCGACTGTGCGCGCGGCGATGTGATCGTGACCATGGATGGCGACTTGCAAAACGACCCGCGTGACATCCCCGCGCTCGTAGCGCATTTGCTCACGCACGACAAAGACATCGTGGCTGGCTGGCGGCAACACCGACAAGACGGGTTTTGGTTGCGCAAACTGCCTTCCAGTATCGCCAACACCTTGATCCGCCAAGTCAGTGGCTTGGATTTTCAAGACCTGGGCTGCAGCCTCAAAGCCTTTCGCACACCGGTGTTGCGCAAAATCCGTCTGTATGGCGAGATGCACCGGTTCATCCCTGCCTGGATGGCCACAGTGACCTCACCCACCCGCATGGCTGAGTTACCCGTGCGCCACCATCCGCGTTTGAAAGGGCAATCCAAGTACGGTATTTCTCGAACCCTGCGGGTGATCGTGGATCTTTTGTCCATGCACTATTTCCTGCGCTTTGGCACGCGTCCAGGCCATTTCTTTGGTGGCATTGGCTTGGTGGTGCTGTCAATGGGCTTGCTGATTTTGTTGTATCTGATGGCACTCAAGATGATGGGTGAATCGATTGGCACCAGGCCTTTGATGTTTGTGGGTTTCTTTTGTGTGCTGGGCGGTTTGCAATTCTTGACCACCGGTGTGTTGGCTGAATTGCTGATGCGCACCTATTACGAAGGTGGCAAAGCGCAGGCTTACCAACTGGTGGATGCGCCAACGCCCCAAGCCCATGAGGGATGGCATGTCAGCCACTGAGCGGTTTTTGCCATTCGGCTTGTCCAAGCCAGGGTGGGCGTTTGTGTTGCTGTTGTTTCCGGGCTTGTGGCTTCTGCGCATGCTCACGGCCTGGCTCAGCGGTGCCAGCCTGTTTGTCGACGAAGCCCAATACTGGGACTGGAGTCGTGACTTGGCCTGGGGTTATTACTCCAAGCCCCCGGTCTTGCCGGTTCTCATCAAGCTGTCTGCAACAGTGGGTGGTGACAGTCCGGTGGGCGTGCGTTGGTTGGTTCAGGCTTTGTGGGGGCTGATCCCCTTGATTGTGTGGCGCCTCGGCTTTGAAATGCAGCGCGACACCCATCCTCAGCAGCCAGCCCATGCAACAGGTGCTTGGGCCGCTGCCCTGGTGAGTGCCACCTTGGTGTTTGGCATTTTGGGGCAGGTCGCCACCACCGATGGGCCATTGCTCTTTTGCTGGGCTTTGTCGATGTGGCTGCTGTGGCGCGCCTTGCAACGCCCTGAGCTTTGGTGGCGTTGGACACTGGCAGGCATGGTATTGGCGCTGGGTGTGTTGTCCAAATACACCATGGCGGCTGTGTTGCTCAGTTGGGCAGTCCTGTGGCTGCGCCGGCCCCAAATGCCGGTTTTCAAAGGCATGTTGCTGGCGGGTTTGGTCGCGGCAGTGTGTTGGTTACCGCATTTGGCCTGGAACCATGCCAACGGCTGGCCCACCTTGAAACACACCGCGGACCTGCTGACAGGTGCGGCTGCCAGTCCAGCCCAAACCCTGGGTGTTTGGGTGTGGCGTAGCGTGGAATACATCGCAGGCCAACTGCTGATCGCAGGCCCCGTGGTGGTGTGGATGGCATGGCGTGCACGCCTTCAAACCCCACCCTTGTTAACCCATGCAGGGCTCGGCCCGCCCGCGCCCTTGGCCTTTGCGTGGCATTTCACTTGGCCATTGTGGTTGGTGGGTGCATGGCAGGCCGTTCAAGGCAATGCACAGGTCAATTGGCCTGCGCCTGCCTGGATCGGTGCTTGCTTGGCATTGGCTTGCTTGCTGGCCGCACGCCCGCTGGCATGGCGTTGGTCCGGGCCGGCCTGGGTCGTGGTCAGCAGCAGTGTGTTGTGCAGCGTGATTGGTTTGAGTGGCGATTGGCGCGCCCGGTTTGGCTTACCGCCATTGGCTGAGCCATGGTCCTTGTGGGCCAGAGCCCAGGGCTGGGACGATGCATTGCAGGCGATGCAACCACACATAGAGATGTATCCACAAGCCACCTTGGTGGCGTTGGACCGAACTGTGATTGCCCATGCGGCCTATGCCTGGCGCGCCAAAGGCTGGCGCACCCAGAGCTGGCAGCGGACCCCTTTTCCTGACCACCATTACGACTTAACCAAGCGTTTCACCCCGGACACCAACAACCCAGCGCATGACCAAGTGTTGTTGGTGTTGCAAGGCACGCCGCCCGCGTTTGTGCAGCAGCACTATGCAAAAAGTACCCAGCTGCAGCCATCGGGCACGGTGGAAAAGAACTTGCAGATTTGGCTCTTGGAGCAACCCAAACCATGAGGGCGCGTCACCTGGAACTGTCGGCAGGCTTGCTGGGCTTGCTGGGCAGCTTGCTTGTTTTCAGTCTGTGGCCTCAGTTAGACATCCGTGTGAGCGCTTGGTTTTTCGACCCTGTTTTGCAACGTTTTACCGCCACCCATTGGCCGTGGGTGATTGCCATCCATGAAGGCTTTCCAGTGGTGGGCCGTGTTTTGTTTGTCTTGTGCCTGATCGCCCTGGTCTGGCAGCGGTTCGAGTCCAACATCCTCAGCCGAGCTCAGAGGCGCCGTTGCATGGCGTGGCTGTTGTTGGTGCTGGTGGGCATTGGTTTGGTGGTTGACTGGGCTTTCAAAGACCATGTGGGTCGACCGCGGCCTGAGCAAATTCATGCGTTTGCAGGGGACCTCCCTTTTGTTCCCGTGATGCAAGTGAGTCAACACTGTGATGTCAATTGCTCGTTTGTCAGTGGCCACGCCGCTGGTGCTTTCAGCATCATGGCTTGGGGGCTGTGGGCCCCGTGGTCTCGGCGCAAACACTGGTTGAGTCTCAGCTTGGGCTTGGGCGCAGCCATCGGGTTGATGCGAATCGCCCAGGGCGGGCATTTTTTAAGCGACGTGGTGTTGGCTGGCTTTACTGTTTGGCTGGTCTCGCAGGCCATGCGCTTTGTTTGGCTAAACTGGCGACTGGTCAAACTCAGGCAAGGTCAAAGCCAACAAGGCGTTTGAGACGCCAACTTTTTCACCTGACCACTGATTCATCTTCATTCACCCACAACAAGCGCAGATAACCATGGAATTTTTAGCTGACCCTCAGGTATGGGTTGCCCTGATCACTTTGACAATGTTGGAGTTGGTGCTGGGCATAGACAACATCATCTTCATCTCCATTTTGGTCAGCAAGTTGCCCAAAGAACAACAAGAGATGGCGCGGCGCATGGGTTTGTTCATGGCGATGTTCATGCGCATCGGTTTATTGCTGTTGCTGTCTGTCATTATTGGATTGGTCGAACCCTTGTTCAGCGTGATGGACCAGTCTTTCTCGGGGCGCGACCTGATTTTGCTGGTTGGTGGCTTGTTCTTGATTTGGAAAAGCACCGGTGAAATCCACCATTCCTTGGAAGGGGGAGAGGCCACAGCAGGCATGAAAGCAAAAGCTCAATTCATGGCCACCATCTTGCAGATCATGCTGATTGACCTGGTGTTCTCACTCGACTCGATCATCACCGCGGTTGGCATGGTCGACGATGTGCGCATCATGATCATCGCTGTGGTGGTTTCACTTGCCTTGATGATGTTGTTTGCCAAAAGTATCGGTGAATTTGTGGATGCCCACCCACCGATCAAGATGCTGGCTTTGAGCTTTTTGGTGGTGGTTGGCGTGGTTTTGGTTGCAGAAGGTTTTGGCCACCATGTGCCAAAGGGTTACATCTACTTTGGCATGGCCTTTGCCTTCAGTGTCGAGCTGCTCAATATCCGCTTCAGAAAGAAGCGCACACCCTCAGTGCAGTCGCGCCAAGACCAAATACCAGGCGATGACAGCTGATGTTCAGCAACCGGCGTTGTTCACCGCGCCATCGGGCATCACGGTTTTGCAAAACTTGACATCGTCCAACTTGGCATCGTCTAACTTGGCGCCCTTGAGATTGGCGTCCGTCAGGATCGCTCCTTTCAGATTGGCCTTGGACAACACCGCGTCGCTCAGATCAGCACCAGTCAAGTTAGCCTCGCGCAAATAGGCGTTGCTGAAGTTGGCCAAGTGCAAATTGGCGCCTGTGAAATCCGCCCGGCGCAAATTGGCATCTTCAAAATTGGTCACCAAGGTGCGCTTTTCCATGGGGCGTTCGCCCATGTTGGCTTTGGTCATGACTGCGCCAGAGAGATTCGCATTTTGAAAATCTGCGCCCCGCATGTCTCTGCCGCCCAAGGGGGCATCGGTGAGGTCACAGTACTTGCAGACGTTGGTGGTCTTGAAGTCCTCCAACTTATGGGTATCGAATGCCACGGCTGGCGCACACCAGACCGAAACAAGCAAGGCGGCAAATGCCACGGTCAAGAGGTATCTCTGGGAATTGGAAATCACGGTCAGATCCTTTGGGGATGAGTCAAGCTGCCATTTCAATAATACCCAACTCACACAGGACGGTTTTTGTCCCCGGTGCCTGGCTGGCAGGGGCAAACGTGTGAAAATGGGAATATTGAGAGGAAAGCATGCAGTCTTTGCGTAACAAGTCTCCGCTGATGGCACACGCCCGCGGCTTGGTTTGGGTGTGGTTATTGATCTGGGGAAGCCATGCTTGGGCTTACACACTGACTTGTAATGTGCAGGGCAGCTTTCCCCAAATGGAAAGAATCGTCCTCCAACCGGCCACCGTCACCATTGACATTTCCTCCATAGGCAATCATTTGTACATCAAAATGGAGGGTCCAAAGCTCTACAACATGTTTGTCAACACCTTGATCAGCCCCGAATTTGAAGGCACAGACCTCACCTCTGACTCCAGCATTTGGGTCAAACGACGCCATATCCAAAGCAAAGAAGAAACCGAGATCAAAATCAAGCGACAGCCTGTTATGGTGAGTGCCATGAAAGATGTTCGCCGTTACGGCAAAGACCTCAAGTTTCTGGTAACCGGCCCTTGTCAACTTCCTACCCATTGATGCCATGAGCCAACTGATTGTTCGCCAACTGTTGATTGACCTCGAAACCACGGTGCCTGTGCGCTGGCACCAGGATGCATTCGTCACTGCTTTCATGAACGCCTTGTCCATGAGCTTTCCGGTTGGAGAACAGTTTTTCATTGACTCACTGCGCAGAGGGATGAAACAACTTCCACCGGAAGTACAGGCCCAGTATGCAAAAGAGGTCCATGGTTTCATTGGCCAAGAGGCCACCCACCGGCGCATCCACCAGCTCTTTAACCAACATCTTCAAGCCCAAGGGCTGGTCAACCACTGGTCCCCCAGAGCCTTGAAACGGATTGCCAAGGTCGAGCAACTGGATGTGCGGCATGCCGTGGCCGCCACGGCTGCCACAGAGCATTTCACCGCCACCCTTGCCCATTGGCTGCTGTCGCACCCAGAGATGCTCGACAACGTAGAGCCCAGGCTGCGCACCATGTGGCTCTGGCATGCCAGCGAAGAATCCGAGCACAGAAATACCGCTTTCAACATCTACCTGTCTTTGGGTGGCAACCAAGCATGGCGTTTACATGCAATGCGTTTTGTCAGTTTTTTCCTTCTGACAGATCTGCTCAGACAGACCGTCAACAACCTGTGGCACGAAGGTAGTTTGTTCAAAATCTCAACATGGCGCGGTGCTTGGCACTTTTTATTCACCAAGCAAGGGCTGTTGACATCGTCTTTTGCCATGTGGCGTCGCTATTTCGATGCCGACTTTCACCCCAGCCAAGACGACGACAGTTTGTCAAAGCACTGGCTACAAACACATCAACATGCCTACACGCCAGTTGGGCATTTGACTTGAACCCGTCAAGCACCCTTTCTCACCATTGCCATGCTCGATCCCCAAGCCAAGGTTTTTTTGCAACTTCTGAAGGACCGCGGTATTCCCGCTGTGAATGACCAAACTCACGGAGAAGCGCGCGAGTTTTACCTGGTTCGCAAGGCCCTGACCCAACCGGAGCCCTTGCCAACTTCGCTTTGCCACGACCATGCCTTGCCCTTTGGTACCGTGCGCGAATACCGACCCCTGGGCGCCTCACCCGATCAAGTGTTGCCTGCCTTGGTTTACTACCACGGTGGCGGCTGGGTGATTGGCAGCATTGAAACCCATGACGTGGTGTGCCGCCAGTTATGCGACGCCAGTGGTTGTGCGGTTTTTTCTGTCGATTACCGCCTGGCACCCGAGCACCCTTTCCCCGCAGCCTACGACGATGCCCTGGCAGGTTTTCACTGGTTGGTGGACAACGCCAAACGCTTGCATGTTGACCCCAAGCGGGTTGCCGTAGGTGGCGACAGCGCGGGCGGCAATTTGGCTGCCGCAGTTTGTTTGGGCTCACGAGACAGTGCACAACCCCCTGCTTTTCAATTGCTGATTTACCCTGCCACTTGGATGTACCCAGACACACCCAGCTACCACGCCAACGGTGAAGGCTTCATGTTGACAGCCAAAGCCATGCACTGGTTCATGGACCACTACCTGCCCCTGCCAACAGACCGGGATGATTGGCGTGCATCCCCTTTGAAAGCACAGTCGCATACCAATTTGCCACCTGCATTGGTCATGACCGCTGGCTTTGACCCACTGCGTGACGAAGGGCTGATGTATGCAGACGCTTTGGCTGCTGCTGGCAGCGCCACCGAATACGTGTGTTTTGAGCGGCAAATCCATGGCTTTTTCACCATGGGGCGAATCATGCGCGAAGCCCACAATGCAGTGGCCATGTGTGGTCAAGCACTTCGACGCTATTTAAAACCGGCAACATCATGAAAACAGTGTGTGGTTTGTTGTTGTGCTTGGTTTCTCTGGCGCACGCCGCAGATGGCCTGCCAGCTAACGCTTCTACTCCGACCGCAGATGCACAGCGCGGACGCAAACTTTTGCTCAACCGACAAGAGACAGGCTGTGTGCTTTGCCATGTGGTTTCCGGTCTTCAAGAGGGTGGTGATATTGGACCGAGTTTGGTTGGGGTTGCACAGCGCATGTCGCCCGAGGCCCTGCGCCAGCGCATCGCTGATCCTCGGTTGTCAAACCCACAAACCATCATGCCCGCCTATTTCAGCTCAAAAGGCCTACACAATGTGGCCAAACCTTTCAAGGGCAAAACCATTTTGACCGAGCAGGGCTTGGAAGACATCATGGCTTACTTGCTGCAACCACCCTCACAATGACACCCATGACTAAGCTTTCCCGACGCGGGTTTTTAACCTCTTGCACCAAAGCCTCTTTGGGTGTCAGCGTGTTGGCCAGCGGCTCCACTTTTGCACAAGTCGATAAGCTGACCCTCAGCGGTTTGGCTGAGTCACGGCTGCGTACATTTGAAGAAATGGTGCAGCCCTATGTGCAATTTCAAACCCTGAAAAACGAGCGGGTGAACTTGTCACTGCCCGCTTTGGCTGACAACGGACATCTGGTGCCCTTGCAACTGAAAGTCGACAGCCCGATGACAGAGGCTTCCCATGTCTCTCACATCTACTTGATTTCACAACGCAACCCGGTTCCCTTGATGTGCATGTTTGCGCTGGGCCCATGGAATGGGAACGCCCAAATCAACACGCGTGTTCGCTTGTCTGGCAGCCAAATGGTGGTGGCATTGGCCCGCTTGTCAGACGGGAACTTCATCTACCAAACCCAAGACGTGTTGGTCACTGAGGCCGCCTGTGTGGACAACGGATGAGCAACGCACGCATACAACTGCCTCCCCGCATCCTCGAGGGCGATGTGTTCAAGGTTCGCCTGCTGGTTAATCATCCGATGGACAGCGGGTTTTTGCGCGACATCAACAATGCCTTGATCAAGCGCAATGTGATTCGACAACTGACTTGCACCTTGAACAGCCAAGAAGTCTTTCGCGCCGAGCCCACCACCGGTGTGGCTGCCAATCCCTTGTTTGAGTTTCACTTGCGCGCGGTTAAATCTGGTGAGTTGTATTTCCGCTGGGTTGACGACAATGCCAACATCGGCGAGCTGCGGCACCCCCTGACCGTCTTGCTCGCCAACAGTTCGACTGCGCCCAAGTCATGAACCTCGGGCGCCAAATG
>CAMCES010000024.1 GCA_945873925.1 Bordetella parapertussis | reverse complement strand
AAGGCTCGTCAACTTCCCTGGCGGCCTTGCGCTTTGAACACAAGCCTTGTCTGGCTCAATGGTTCAACTGCCCCCAAGCCTTCTCCAGCCGCTTGACACTCACCGGCTGCGGGGTGCGCAACTCTTGCGCAAAAAAGCTCACCCGCAGTTCTTCCAACAGCCACCGGAATTCCTGCATCCGCGCATCTGTTTGGCCTTTGCGCTCGGCCACCAATCGCCAGTACTTTTGCTCCAGGGGCTTGAGTTCGGCCAGACGCTGGGCGTCGCGGGCGGGGTCGGCGCGGTATTTATCCAGGCGCAGGGTGATGGCCTTGAGGTAGCGGGGGCAGTGCTGCAACTGAGGCCAAGGGGTGGTGGTCATGAAGTGTTTGGGCATCAGGCCTTGCAATTGCTGGGCGCAGTCGGCGGTGGCATCGGGCGCGTTTTTGGTGTCTTTGACCTTGCGGGTGGCCGCGCCAAACTCCAGCAAGATGACGCCCGCCAGGCGCGCCACTTCGTTGGCAATCAGGGTCAAGCGGCCCCTGCCTTCTTCCACACGGCGCTTGAAGCTGATGTCGTCGGTGGGCAAGGGCTCAAGCAGAAATGCGCGGCCTAGCGCCACATCCAAAATTTGTTGTTTGAGTTCTTCAGACGTACCCAGGGGCATGAAGGCCACCGACATTTTTTGCAGGTCGGGGATGTTTTTCTCCAGGTACTTAAGCGCGTCCTTGATTTGCAAGGCAAACAGACGTGACAGGCCTTTGCGGTTTTTGGCGGCGGCAAGCTCGGGCTCGTCAAACACCTCAACAGTGACTGCGTCGCCTTGGTCCACCAGGGCAGGAAAGCCAATCAGGGACTGCCCGCCTTTGCTGATTTCCATCAATTCAGGGAGTTCACCAAAGGCCCAGGTGGTGTGGCGCTGGTTGGAGAGATGGGGGGCAGACGACGGTTTGGACGCGTGTTTGAAATCGGGGTCAGCGCCCGACTTCACAGCCGACCCCCATTGCTCCTCGCTCAGGGATTTCACTTTCAGGCCAGCCAGCGCCTGAAACGCGCCTCGGGCTTGCGAGCCGAGTTCGGCTTTGAGGGCGCCGAGGTTGCGGCCTTGACCGAGTTGGCGGCCGTGCTCATCGACCACCTTGAAGTTCATGAAGAAGTGCGTGGCCAGCATGTCGAGCTTGAAGTCGGTGCGCTTGATATCTAGGCTGGTTTCGTCGCGCACTTTTTTCAGCAGCATATCGGTCAGGCCGCCCGCGCCAAACACCTCGGGCGCAGACAGCTCTGCGGCCAGTCGGGCAGCACTTTCGGGCAGCGGCACAAAGCGGCTGCGCGGGCGCTGCGGCAGGCTTTTCAACAGCGCTTGGATTTTGTCTCTCAACATGCCCGGCACCAGCCACTCGGCGCGGTCGTCGCTCACTTGATTCAGCACAAACAATGGCACGGTGACGGTCACGCCGTCTTTGACGTCGCCAGGGGCGTGCAGATACTGCGCGGCGCAATCGACCCCGCCCAGGCGCAGCATCTTGGGAAACGCTTGTGCGGTGATGCCCACGGCTTCGTGGCGCATCAGGCTTTCACGGGTCATCAGCAGAGGCTCGGTTTTGTCACCCGCTGCCAAGCGGCGGCGCAGCTCTTCGCGGTGCCAGCGCTCCAGGGTTTTGCAACTGCACACATCCTCTGGCAAATGCTGCTCGTAAAACGCCTGGATCATGGTCTCGTCCACCAACACGTCTTGGCGTCGGGATTTGTGTTCCAGGTCCATCACTTGGGCAATGAGTCTTTTGTTGGCCGCCATGAAGGCCAGCGGTGTTTGCCACTGCCCTTCCACCAGCGCTTCTCGGATGAAAATGTGCCGCGCCAACACCGGGTCCGCCTTGGCATAAGGCACGCGGCGTCCGCTGTAAACCACCAAGCCATAGAGCGTGGCGCGTTCAAACGCCACCACATCGCCGTACCTGGCTTCCCAGTGCGGGTCCAGCAGCTGTTTTTTCAAGAGGTGCGAGCCCACCTCTTCCAGCCATGTTGGCTCGATGTTGGCAATGCCGCGCCCAAACAAACGCGTGGTTTCCACCAACTCGGCACACACCAGCCATTTGCCGGGTTTCTTGCGCAGGTGCGCGCCTGGGTGGCGGTGGAACTTGATGCCGCGAGCGCCGAGGTAGATGTCCTCTTCGTCTTGCTTCCAACCGATGTTGCCAAGTAAGCCACTGAGCATGGCCAGGTGCAACTGCTCATAGCTGGCGGGTTTGTCGTTGATGACCCAGCGATGCTCTTTCACCACGGTCAGGAGTTGGCTGTGTACGTCTCGCCATTCACGCCAACGGCGGACATGGATGAAGTTTTGGCGCAGCAGGTTTTCATGCTGGCGGTGACTCAGCTTGTGGGTGTCACCCTCGCCGCCCCGTGAAGCCAGCAGCCAATCCCACAAACGCAAATAGCCGCTGAACTCGCTCTTATCGTCCTTGAACTTGGCATGCGCTTGGTCGGCCTGGGTTTGCGCTTGCAGGGGGCGGTCGCGAACGTCTTGCACGCTCAGCGCCGAGGCGATGACCAACACCTCGTGCAGGCTTTGCTGCTCGCGGGCCGCCAAGATCATGCGGCCCACGCGCGGGTCCAGGGGCAGCTTGGACAGCTCATGGCCAATCGGTGTGAGGCTGTGGTCTTCAGTCACCGCGCCCAACTCGTTGAGCAATTGAAAACCATCTGAAATCGCTTTGGGCCGAGGCGCTTCCAAAAACGGAAAATCGGCCACATCGCCCAAGCGCAAGGACATCATCCGCAAAATCACGCCCGCCAATGAGCTGCGCAAAATCTCTGGCTCGGTGAAGCGAGGGCGACCATGGAAATCCTTTTCGTCATAGAGGCGAATGCATATGCCGTCGGCCACACGGCCGCAGCGGCCTGCGCGTTGGTTGGCCGCGGCTTGGCTGATCGGCTCGACCAACAACTGCTCTACCTTGCTGCGAAAGCTGTAGCGCTTCATGCGTGCCAAACCGGCATCCACCACATAGCGGATGCCGGGCACCGTGAGCGATGTTTCAGCCACGTTGGTGGACAAAACGATGCGCGGTGCACCGCCGGTTTCAAACACACGCTCTTGCTCGGCTTGTGACAGCCGCGCAAACAAGGGCAATACCTCTGCATGCCGTGTGTAGGCGTTGTGCGCCAGGTGGCCGCGCAGGTGCTCAGCTGCATCGCGGATCTCGCGCTCACCCGGCAAAAACACCAGAATGTCGCCGCGCGGTGCGCCGGTCCACAGCTCGTCCACCGCCTCCGAGATGGCGTTGCCCAGGTCGTGCTCGCGGCTTTCCTCCCAGGGCCGATAGCGTATCTCCACCGGGAAGGTGCGTCCCGACACCATCAACACCGGAGCGGGGCCTTTGGCAGAGGCGAAATGTTGGGCAAAGCGGTCAGCGTCGATCGTGGCCGAGGTAACGATGACCTTGAGGTCCGGGCGGCGCGGCAAGATTTGCTTGAGGTAGCCTAATAAAAAATCGATGTTCAGGCTGCGCTCGTGCGCCTCGTCAATGATCAAGGTGTCATAGGCCAGCAACAGCGGATCGGTCTGCGTCTCAGCCAGCAAAATGCCGTCGGTCATCAGTTTGACCGATGCGTCGCGTGACAGCTTGTCTTGGAACCGCACCTTGAAACCCACCACCTCGCCCAGCGGGGTTTTCAGCTCGTCGGCGATTCGCTTGGCGACCGAGGTGGCAGCAATCCGCCGTGGTTGGGTGTGGCCAATGATTTGGCGACGTTTCGGTTTGGTGCTGTCACCCCAACTGCCACGGCCAAGGGCCAAAGCCATTTTGGGCAGCTGCGTGGTTTTGCCTGAGCCGGTTTCGCCGCACACGATGATGACCTGGTGCGCCTGCATGGCGGCCATGATGTCCTCGCGCCGCTCGCTGACGGGCAGGTTCTCGGGGAAGTCAATCTTCAATTCAGGCTTGAGGTTCAAAACAACAGGTACTTGAGTGACAATGGGCCGCACTGGCTCACAACCCAAGATTATCTGCGCCCATGTCCACTGTCTTCAATTTCACCTTTGTCCCTTGGTTTCGGTCGGTGGCGCCCTACATCCACATGCACCGGGGCAAAACCTTTGTGGTCGCCATCGCCGGCGAAGCGATCGCCGCGGGCAAATTGCCCAGCCTGGTGCAAGACCTTGCCATGATCCAAAGCATGGGCGTCAAAGTGGTGCTGGTGCATGGCTTTCGCCCCCAGGTGAATGAACAGCTCCTGGCCAAGGGACACGCCGCTCAGTACTCGCACGGCATACGGATCACTGACGAGGTGGCGCTCGATTGCGCGCAAGAAGCAGCCGGACAGCTGCGCTATGAAATCGAAGCCGCATTCAGCCAAGGCCTGCCCAACACGCCCATGGCCGGTGCCACGGTACGCGTTATTTCTGGCAACTTCATCACCGCACGTCCGGTCGGCATTGTCGATGGTGTGGACTTCAAGCAATCGGGCTTGGTGCGCAAAGTCGATGTGACCGGCATCAGCAAAACCCTGAGTCTGGGCGCCATGGTGCTGCTCTCACCGTTTGGTTTTTCACCCACTGGCGAAGCCTTCAACCTGACCATGGAAGAAGTGGCCACCTCGGTTGCCATCGCTTTGCAAGCCGACAAACTGATCTTTGTCACCGAGGTGCCCGGCATCCGTGTGCGGCCACACGCCCCCGAAGGCGAGGACAACCCGATCGACACCGAAATGCCTTTGGACGTGGCCGAGGCTTTGCTGGCCAAAGAGCCGTCGGCCACCCAACCCACCGACATCGGGTTTTACCTGCAGCACTGCGTCAAGGCCTGCAAAGCCGGCGTTGAGCGCAGCCATATCCTGCCCTTTGCAGTGGATGGGGTGTTGTTGCTCGAGATTTACGTGCACGACGGGATTGGCACGATGGTGGTCGACGAGCGTTTGGAGAGCCTGCGCGAAGCCACCTCGGACGACTTGGGCGGCGTGTTGCAGCTGATCGAGCCCTTGGAGCAAGACGGCACGCTGGTGCGGCGCGAACGCACCGAGATCGAGCGTGACATCGGCAACTACAGCGTGATCGAGCACGATGGCGTCATCTTCGGTTGCGCCGCGCTTTATGCTTACCCCGAAAAGCGCACCGGTGAAATGGCGGCCCTCACGGTGTCACCGTCTTCGCAAGGCCAAGGTGACGGCGAAAAAATCCTGCGACGCATCGAGCAACGCGCTCGCGCCCAGGGCTTGGACAGTATTTTTGTGTTGACCACGCGCACCATGCACTGGTTTTTGAAGAGAGGCTTTGTGCAGGCCCCCATCGATTGGCTGCCCGAGGCGCGTCAGCGCAAGTACAACCTCGACCGCAAGAGCATGGTCTTGGTGAAAAAACTGGCTTAGCTCGATGGCGCGCTGATCCTTTGCTTGGTGACAAACACCAGCATCAACCAAAGCGCCATGGCCACAAACGCCACGAAAGACCAGTTGGCGATCGAGCCGCCTAAAAAGGTCCAGTCGACCACCGTGCAATCGCCCCCGCCACGAAAAATAAGCGGAATGGCGCGTTGCAAGGGAAAGGATTCAATCATCCCGTAAAAATCACGGCCACAGCTGGCGATCTCGGGCGGGTACCACTGCAAAAAGCTTTGCCGCGCAGCCACAAACGCGCCAAACAAGGCTGTGGCCAAGGCCAAGCCCGCCAGCACCTTTCCCGCCATGACCGAACGCCACACCAAGGCCAACAAGGCTGTCAGAGCGATCAGGGTCATGGCATAGCGTTGCACGATGCACATGGGGCAAGGCTCCAGACCCACAACAAGCTGCAGATACAAGCCAAATGACAGCAAACCCAGACAAGCCAAAGCCAAGAGTGACCAGGTGTGGGTCAGGGTCAAGGTATTCCAGACATTTTTCAGCATGTGTGACTCAAGCAAAGCGAGGAAATCTAGTCTAGCCGCAATCGCATGCTGCGCGATTGAAGCGACCCAAGACCCCGGGTGGGGCTACTCAAAGCTTGCTACAGTCATGCCTTAGTTAGCCACCGCACAAGGATTCTCATGGCCCGAACCGTCCACTGCATCAAGCTCGAAAAAGAGGCCGAAGGCCTGGACTTTCCGCCCTACCCCGGTGACCTGGGCAAGCGGATTTGGGAAAACGTCAGCAAAGACGCATGGGCGGCTTGGCTCAAGCACCAAACCATGTTGGTCAATGAAAACCGCTTGAACCTGGCCGATCTGCGCGCTCGCCAATACCTGGCTCGCCAAATGGAAAACCATTTCTTTGGCGATGGCGCCGATGCCGCTCAGGGGTATGTGCCCCCACCCACGGCTTAAACACCGGCAAGCATGGGACCACAGGCGAAGCAGGCCATCGTGGTCGGCGCGGGTTTGGCTGGGGCTGCGGCTGCGCTTGCACTGGCCAACCGGGGTTGGCAGGTCTTGGTGCTCGACAAGGCAGCTGAGCCTTGTGGAGCAGCCTCTGGCGTGCCGGTGGGCGTGTTGTCCTGCCATGTCTCGATCGAAGACAACCCATTGTCCCAGCTCAGCCGCCAAGGCCTGTTGCTGACACGCCAGTTTGCCCAAAGCCATTTGACCCAAGGGCAAGACTGGATGGGAAACGGTGTGCTCGAGCGACGTATCTCACCCGACACCACCCCCAAAAAAGCCTGGGCCGAACCAACAACCGACAGCGTCTGGCACGGCCATGTCGCCTTGGCCACCCCGGCCCAATTGCAACAAGCCAGTTTGCCAGCCGATGACACCCAGGCCTTATGGCAAAACCAAGGCGCATGGATCAAACCCCTTGCCTTGGTGCAAGCCATGTTGGCGCATGATGCGATCGAATTCTCTGGACTCAGTCAAGTCGAGCGCATGCAACGCCACGCCAGCTCAGGCGAGTGGCAGCTGCGTGTCAAAACCCATATCCCGATCCCCAGCATGGGCAGCTCCCACACCTTCAGCACCGAGTCTGCAAGCCATGTGGTGTTGGCGCTGGGCGCACAAACGCCTGAATTTTTGAATCGGTTTTTGCAACTCGAGGACATGGGCTTGCACCCGATTGCAGGGCAAGTGTCTTGGGGCTCGATGAGCGACCTGACCGCTGCAGAGCTACCAACGTTTGCGGTGAACGGCCACGGGAGCTTTGTATCTGGCGTGCCCACGATCGACGGCCCCGCTTGGTTCACAGGGGCAACGTTTGAGCGCTACGCCCAGCATGTGGCTGACACGCCCAAAGCCCACCAAGACAACCTTAAGCGTCTGGACGAGCTCTTGCCAGTCGCCTCGCAAGCCTTGTTGGCCGCTTCTCAGCCACTCCAGCTGCGTGCTTGGACCGGGGTGCGCTGCGCCACGGTCAACCGCTTGCCCAAAGTCGGCCCCTTGGACGAAAAAAACTTACCCGGCCTTTACCTGCTCACCGGCATGGGTTCAAGGGGTCTCACCCTTGGCCTGCTGTGCGCCGAGGTGTTGGCCGCGCAAATGGAAAAGAGCAAGCCCCCGGTGTCGGAGAGCTTGCTCAAAGCGATGCGCTTTGACTGATGCTGCTTAAACAGCGGCCAAGGACTGGTCCAGGTCTGCCCGCAAGTCATCGATGTGCTCGATGCCCACGCACAAACGGACCGTGTCTTCGGTCACGCCCGACTTGGTCAACTCTTCGGGGTTGAGTTGGCGGTGGGTGGTGGAGGCAGGGTGTGTCGCCAAAGAGCGGACATCGCCAATGTTGACCAAGCGGGTGAAGAGTTGCAGCGCATCGAGGAAACGCGCCCCGCCATCGCGGCCGCCGTCCACACCAAAAGTCAGTAGGCCAGAGGCTTTGCCATCGCGCAAATATTTTTTGACCAAGGCATGGTCGGGGTGGTCGGGCAGACCAGCGTAGTTGACCCATTTCACCTTGGGGTGTTTCTTCAAATGCTGGGCCACCGCCAGTGCGTTGTCGCTGATGCGGTCCATGCGCAGTGCCAGGGTTTCAATGCCTTGCAGGATAAGGAAAGCATTGAATGGCGAAATGGCAGCACCCGTGTTGCGCAAGGGCACGACACGCGCACGGCCAATGAAAGCGGCGGGCCCCAAGGCTTCGGTGTAGACCACACCGTGGTAGCTCACATCAGGTTCGTTCAAGCGCTTGAAGCGTGCTTTGTGCTCGGCCCATGGGAATTTGCCCGAGTCGATGATGGCGCCGCCGATGCTGTTGCCGTGTCCACCCAAATACTTGGTGAGCGACTGCACCACGATATCAGCCCCATGCTCGATCGGACGCCACAAATATGGGCTGGGCACGGTGTTGTCCACGATCAAGGGGATGCCGTGTTTGTGGGCGATGACGGCGATGGCCGCGATGTCGGTGATGTTGCCTTGCGGGTTGCCCAAGGATTCCACATATACCGCCTTGGTTTTCGCATCAATGAGGGGTTCAAAACTGGCGGGGTTTTTGTAATCTGCAAACCGGGTTTCAATGCCGAACTGCGGAAAGGTATGGGCAAACAGGTTGTAAGTGCCGCCATACAAAGCGCTGGACGACACGATGTTGTCACCTGCTTCGGCAATGGTTTGAATGGCATAGGTGATGGCGGCCTGGCCAGACGCCAAGGCGAGTGCGGCGATGCCGCCTTCCAGCGCGGCTACCCGCTCTTCCAGCACCGACTGGGTGGGGTTCATGATGCGGGTGTAGATGTTGCCTGCCACTTTGAGGTCAAACAAATCAGCACCGTGCTGGGCACTGTCAAAGGCATAGGCCACGGTTTGGTAGATGGGCGGCACAACCGCTTTGGTGACCGGGTCGGGCTTGTAGCCCGCATGCACGGCAATGGTTTCGATTTTCATGAAGTCTCCTTGATTTTCATTACAGGAGGTATTGTTCACCAAGCAATTGCAGCCGCCAACGACATATTCGTTCTAAGCACATAACGAATCCGTCTTATACGTTTGTGGCATATGCGTACAACAAAAAAATAGTTGGTTACCCTCATACCCCCAACTATAGTCGCGCACTGATGGAAAATTTAGCATTCATACTGGCGGGTTTGTTGGTGGGGTTTATCGTGGGCCTGACCGGTGTGGGTGGCGGCTCGCTCATGACCCCTTTGCTGATTTTTGGTTTTGGCATCAAACCTGCCTTGGCTGTGGGCACCGATTTGCTGTTTGCCGCAGGCACCAAATTTGGCGGACTGTTGAACTTCGCGCGACAGCGCATCATTCCTTGGCGTGTCGTGTTCAGCCTGAGCCTGGGCAGTGTGCCGGCTGCCTTGCTCACGCTTTGGGTCTTGCATGATTTGGGCACCTCCAATCCCGAGGTTCAACACGCGATCACCTTCACCCTGGGTATCGCACTCATGCTCACCGCCGCAGCCACCTTGTACAAAGCGATTCGCGGTGCGCGTCGCAGCGAAATGACAGATCCATCAGACGCCTCCATTGCACCCGATCAAACCAAACACCTGTTTTGGGCTGTGTTGTTTGGCGCCCTCATCGGCGTGTTGGTCACGCTCACCTCGGTGGGTGCCGGTGCGATTGGCGTCACCGTGTTGATGCTGCTTTACCCGCAGTTGCCGCTTTACCGCATCGTTGCAGCCGACATCGCCTACGCCGTGCCGCTCACCTTGGTGGCCGGTTTGGGTCATGCCTCCTTGGGCACCGTGGATTGGCAACTGCTGGGCCTGTTGCTGTGCGGTTCCTTGCCGGGCATTTGGCTGGGCTCGCATTTCGTCAGCCGCGTGTCCGAGCGGGTCATTCGTTCCGCCCTCTCCGTGTTGCTGGCTTGGGCTGGCAGCAAACTCGTTTTCATCTGAGCGTTTCTATGTACCAATACACCGACTTCGACCGCCGCTTTGTGCAAGAGCGTGCCGCCCAATACCGCGACCAACTGACGCGCCGCTTGAACGGCCAACTCAGCGAGGAAGAATTTCGCCCGCTGCGTTTGCAAAACGGCTGGTATCTGCAGCGCTATGCCCCCATGCTGCGCGTGGCCGTGCCCTATGGCGAACTCAACAGCGCCCAACTGCGTGTGTTGGCCCGCATCGCTCATGAATTTGACCGTCCTGATGAAGCCCTGTTTCAAGCGGCGCAAACCAAGCAAGACGCGATTGGTGGCATTCCCGCACCGGCCCTGAGCTACGGCTATGCCCACTTCACCACCCGGCAAAACCTGCAATACAACTGGATCCCGCTGGAGAAAAGCGCGGACGTGATGGACCTGTTGGCCTCGGTGAACATGCACGGCATTCAAACCAGTGGCAATTGCATTCGCAACATCACCGCTGACGAACGCGCTGGTGTGGCGGTGGATGAAATCGTCGACCCCCGCGCCTTTGCAGAAATCTTGCGCCAATGGAGCACCTTGCACCCCGAGTTCGCTTTTCTGCCTCGCAAATTCAAAATCGCCATCAGTGGCGCACAAGAAGACCGCGCCGCCACGGCGTGGCACGACGTGGGTTTGCAAGTGCACCGCAATGCCGCGGGCGAGGTGGGCTTTCGCGTCATGGTCGGAGGCGGCATGGGCCGCACGCCCATCATCGGCACCGTCATTCGCGAGTTTTTGCCCTGGGATCAAATCCTGAATTTTTTGGAAGCCGTGGTGCGGATCTACAACCTGTTTGGTCGCCGCGACAACATATACAAAGCCCGTATCAAGATTTTGGTGAAGGCCGAAGGTCAAAACTACATTGATCAAGTGGAAGCCGAGTACCAGCGTATCGTCACACAAGATGGTGCGCCGCACACCATCACCCAAGCCGAGCTCGACCGGGTGACTGCGAGTTTTGTGCCGCCCATTTTGGCTGACCAAACCCATATGTCCGCCGAGAGTGTGTTGACCCACCTGACCCAAGCCGCTGACGCCGACAAAAACTTCGCCCGCTGGTTGCAACAAAACGTGGCCTCACACCGCAACCCTGATTTGCGCGTGGTCACCTTGTCCTTCAAGCGCTTGGGCCAAGCCCCTGGCGACGCGACAGCCGATCAACTCTTTGCCTCGGCCCAATTGGCCGACTTGTTTTCAGCCGGAGAAGCCCGTGTCAGCCATGACCAAAACCTGGTGTTGCCTTGGGTGTCCGCCGACCAACTGCCAGCGCTCTACCAAGCAGCAAAAGCCCTGGGCTTGGCCAAACCCAACATCCGCATGTTGACCGACATGATCGCCTGCCCCGGCGGAGACTATTGCGATTTGGCCAATGCGCGTTCACTCCCGATCGCAGCGGCCATCACCGAGCGTTACCAAGACCTCGACGAGTTGTTCGACCTGGGCGAAATTGATCTGCACATCAGCGGCTGCATCAACTCCTGCGGCCACCACCACAGCGGCCACATCGGCATCTTGGGCGTGGACAAAGACGGCAAGGAGTGGTATCAGGTGACCTTGGGCGGCTCGGACGGCTCTGCCCTGAGTGGCGAACCCAAGCCAGGTAAGGTGGTCGGGCCATCGTTCTCGTCTGCCGAGGTGGTCGACGTGATCGACGCGGTGCTCCAGGTCTACAGCGAAGAGCGCCAGCCTGGCGAAACCTTCATTGACGCCTTGCAGCGGGTGGGTTTCGAGCCCTTCAAAACCGCCGCCAATGCCGCCCGCCATCCGTCGGACGACGAAGCCTTGAGCCCTGCCGCCTGAAAGAGACCATGCTATTGCTTTCACACACAGACAAACCCCAAGCTGCCGATGTGCAACTGGCCAATGACGCTGATGTCTTATTGCAAAACCTGCAAGGCGTGACAACCATCGAACTGCATTTCCCCAGCTTCACCGATGGCCGCGCTTTCAGCCAAGCCCTCTTGCTGCGCCGCCGCTGCAGCTTCAAAGGCGATATTCGCGCCACCGGCGATGTGCTGGTCGACCAACTCAGCCAAATGCAGCGCTGCGGTTTTTCCAGCGCCGTGCTGCGTGCCGACCAAGACCTTGCCAAAGCGCGAGAATTGCTGACCCATTTCAGCGCCTTCTACCAAGGCGACCTGCGCCAGCCCCAACCATTGTTTGCCCGATGAAAGCTCATACCAAAGCCACCGCGCTGCTCGCCAAGCCCAGCGCCACATTTGCTGACAAGCTGGCAGCCACACAAGCGCAATTGACAAGCGCTGCCGCTGAACTGCAGCCTTTGAAACAAGCTTCCAGCTTGGGCGCAGAAGACCTGGTCATCAGCCACCTGATCAACGACTTGAAGCTCGACATTCCGGTGTTTGTGCTGGAGACTGGCGCATTGCATGCCGACACCTTGGCCTTGCTGGAGCGCTTGCAAGCGCATTCCCGCGCCGAGGTGCAGGTCTACCAGCCCCAACATGAAGCGGTGATGGCGTTTGTGAAACACCCTGGCCAAGCCGCGATTTACGACAGCATCGCCAACCGCAAAGCCTGCTGCGGTATCCGCAAGCTCGAGCCTTTGGGCCGCGCTTTGCAAGGCCAAAAAGCCTGGATCACCGGTTTGCGCCGCGAACAATCCCAAGCACGTGCCGAGGTGTCTTCTCAGGAAGCCGATGTGACCAACGGCGTGCCCATCCAGAAGCTCAACCCGTTGGTGGACTGGACCTGGGGCGACGTGTGGCACTTCATCGCGACCCACAACGTCGACTACAACCCGCTGCACGACCAGTTTTTCCCCAGCATCGGCTGCGCACCCTGCACCCGCGCCATCAGCTTGGGCGAGGATTTCCGCGCCGGCCGCTGGTGGTGGGAAGAAGAAAACGCCAAGGAATGTGGGCTTCATGTGAAAGCCTGAAAATCAGACTGCAACAGCATTGACCGAGACACCATGAACGCCATCACCCGCACCGAGCTGCCCCACCTGAGCAACGCCCACCTGGACGCGCTGGAAGAAGAAACCATCTTCATCTTGCGCGAAGTGGCCGCTGCTTTTGAACGCCCCACCCTGCTGTTTTCGGGCGGCAAAGATTCGCTGGTCATGCTCAAGTGCGCCGAGAAAGCCTTTGGCGCTGACCGCATCCCCTATCCCCTGTTGATGATCGATACCGGACACAACTTCCCCGAGGTGACCGACTTCCGCGATTTCCGCGCCAACGAATTGGGCGCCGAGCTGATCGTGCGCAGCGTCGAAGATTCGATGAAAAAAGGCACGGTGCGTCTGGCTCGCCCGGATGAATCTCGCAATGTGCATCAGTCGGTCACCTTGCTTGAAGCCATCGAAGAATTCCGTTTTGACGCGCTGATTGGCGGCGCTCGGCGTGACGAAGAAAAAGCCCGCGCCAAAGAACGCATCTTCAGCCACCGCGACAGCTTTGGCCAGTGGCAACCCAAGTCACAACGCCCCGAGCTGTGGAACCTGTTCAACACCCGCTTGCACCCGGGCGAGCATTTCCGCGTGTTCCCCATTTCCAATTGGACCGAGTTGGACGTGTGGCAGTACATCGCCCGCGAACACATCGCCCTGCCTTCGCTTTATTACAGCCACACCCGCGATGTGATCGAGCGCCGAGGCCTGTTGGTGCCGGTCACCCACATGACGCCACCGAAAGACGGCGAGACCGTGCAGCAACGCCAGGTGCGTTTTCGCACCGTGGGCGACATCACCTGCACCTGCCCGGTGGAGAGCACTGCAGCCAACCCCGAGGCGATTGTGTTGGAAACCCTGGCCGCAGACGTGAGTGAGCGCGGCGCCACCCGCATGGACGACCAAACCTCAGACGCCTCCATGGAAAAACGCAAGAAAGAAGGCTATTTCTGATGACTGCCCAACTCGCTACCGGGCCCGCCCTGAAGTTCATCACCTGCGGTTCAGTGGATGACGGCAAGTCCACGCTCATTGGTCGCTTGTTGGTTGATTCCAAATCCGTGCTGCAAGACCATTTGGCGGGCGTGCAACGCCAAGGCGAAACCGACCTCGCCCTGCTGACCGATGGTTTGTCCGCTGAGCGCGAGCAGGGCATCACCATCGACGTGGCCTACCGCTACTTCAGCACCGAAACCCGCAAATTCATCATTGGCGACGCGCCTGGCCACGAGCAATACACACGCAACATGGTGACCGCCGCTTCCAGCGCCGACGCTGCGGTGGTCTTGGTGGACGCCACCAAGGTGAACTGGTCCCAGCCTGGTTTGGCCTTGCTGCCACAAACCCGCCGCCACAGCTTGCTGCTCAAGTTGCTGCGCGTGCCATCGGTCATTTTTGCGATCAACAAGCTCGACGCCGTGGCCGATGCCGCCACCGCTTTCGTCAACATTGCGCAAGCGCTGCAGCAGTTTGCCGATGACGCCGCCCTGGACATCAACGCCATCGTGCCGATGTCTGCGCTCAAGGGCTGGAACGTGGTCAGCGCCCAGCCAGATTGGTGCAACTACAGTGGCCCCAGCTTGCTCGAACTGCTCGAGCGCTTGCCAATCACCCCCGCCGACGAAGAAGGTCCCTTGGCTTTCGCGGTGCAGTGGGTCGAGAGATTCCACGACATCGCCGACACTTCCAAAGGTCGCCGGGTCTATTGGGGCCGGGTCGGCAACGGTGTAGCTCGTGTGGGCGACAGCGTCAAGGTGTTCCCCAGCGGCCAAAACGCTGTCATCAAAGAAGTCTTATCCTCGGTTCGCGTGGCCGGCAACCTGGCTGCCGGTCACAGCGCAGGCGTGGTGCTCGATCACGAGGTGGATGTGTCGCGTGGCGATTGGTTGATCGCGCCCGAGAGTGCGGTCAAGACCGACACCCAACTCAGCGTCACCCTGGCTTGGCTGGACGATGAACCCCTGGTCGCTGGCCGGCTTTACTGGGCGCTGCATGGTCACCGCTGGGTCAAGGCCAAAGTCGCTCGGATCCTGCACCGCTTGGACATCAACACCTTGGAAGAGCACGAGGCCAGCGAGCTGCCAGCCAACGCAATTGGCCATGTCCAGTTGGCTTTCCAACAACCCCTGGTGACCTTGCCGTTTGAGCGGTCGCGCATCCTCGGTTCGCTGGTCTTGGTCGACACCGCCAGCCACAAAACATCAGCCGCGGTGCTGGTTCAGGCCTGAGCCTGCACTGCCCCTAAAATCCCCTTTCCGTTGAACCCCTTCGCCTGAAGAACCCATCATGACCCATGTAGTCACCGAAGCCTGTATCCGCTGTAAATACACCGACTGTGTGGACGTTTGTCCCGTCGATTGCTTTCGCGAAGGGCCCAATTTCCTGACCATCGACCCTGATGAGTGCATCGATTGCGCGGTTTGCATTCCCGAGTGCCCGGTCAATGCCATCTACGCCGAAGAGGATGTGCCCTCTGATCAGCAGCACATGACCGCCATGAACGCCGAGTTGTCGCGCATCGGCTGGCCCAGCATCACCAAGCGCAAAACGCCCTTGCCAGACGCCGATGACTGGAAAGACAAAACCGGCAAGCTGTCTGAACTGCAACGCTAAAGCCTGCTGGGCTTGGCCAAGCTGCCCATGACTGCCCACACCCCGCCCATCCGCACCGACGCCTTGGTCATTGGCGCGGGGCCGGTGGGTTTGTTTTTGGTATTTGAGTTGGGCTTGCAAGGCATGCACGCCCAGGTGGTGGATGTGCTGCCGATGGTGGGCGGCCAATGCATGGCGCTGTATGCCGACAAACCGATTTACGACATCCCCGGTTTGCCGCGTTGCACTGGCCAAGAACTGACCGAGCGTTTGCAGCAGCAAGCCGCGCCGTTTGCCCCGCAGTTCCACCTCAAACAGCACATCACCCAATTGCAGGTGCAGGCCGATGGCCGGTGGTTGGCTTCTTCCAGCGCTGGCTTGTCCTGGCTGTGCAAAACCGTGTTCATCGCGGCGGGCGTGGGTGCTTTCATGCCGCGCCAACTCGCCGTGCCCGGCTTGCAAACCTGGGAAGGCAAACAGGTGTTCCATGCCGCGCCCGACCAACTGAACCTGCAAGGCCAGCACCTGGTGGTGGTCGGCAGCGACGATGCAGCAGTGCAAGCCGTGATCGACAGCTTGACCCACCATCCTGCCAGCGTCACCTTGCTGCACCGCCGCGCGACCTTGGATGCTTCAGAGCAACTGCAAGCGGCATTCCAGGAGGCCTGCGCCAGTGATCAAGTGCGTTTGCAGGTCGGCCAGGTGCAAGCGGTGCAGGCCGACAACACGCGCATGACTGGCCTGCAACTGACCACAGCAGAAGGTGAGCTGCTGCTGCCCTGCGACCAACTCTGGGTGATGCTCGGCTTGTCTCCGCAGCTCGGGCCGGTCACAGCATGGGGCCTGGACATGGCGAAAAAACAACTGAGCGTGAACACCGAAAACTTTGCCACGAACGCACCAGGCATCTTTGCGGTCGGTGATGTCAACACCTACCCCGGCAAGCGCAAGCTGATCGTGAGCGGTTTTCACGAAGCCACCTTGGCAGCCTTTGGCGCAGCCGCCTACCTCAACCCTGGGCAAAAAATCCCGCTCGAGTACACCACCGCTTCGCCCAGGCTGCACAAACTGTTGGGCGTATAGAATCATCCACACTTGCACTCGTGCAAGCACGCTGGGGGTGCTGAGGTTTCACCAAGAAGCCAAGGCTGAGAAAGTCCCTTTGAACCTGATTGAGGTAATCCTCGCGCAGGGAAGCATGGCCTCTGTTGCTGCTCTCTTCAGCCCTTGAAGGCCTCGCCGAACTGCCATTCTTTTGGAACAACAGATGGCAAACATTGCATACAACGAATCGCTCACACCGGTGAGCATGGACCAACGGGTTTTTGGCTGGTACAGCCACGCATCCCTGTGGTTTTCTTTGGGCGTGGGCCTCTTGGTCATGCAAATTGGGGCCTACCTTGTTCCCGCCGTGGGTACCCAAGATGCCTTACTCGCCATCGTCTTTGGCTCGGTGCTCGGGGCTGGTTTGCTGGCCTGGGTGGCCAAGATCGGCTGCGACACCGGCTTGTCGAGCGCAGGCTTGATGCACCAGGTGTATGGCAGCCGCTTCGCTCGCCTGCCGGTGGTGCTCAACATCGTGCAACTGGTCGGTTGGACCACGTTCGAGCTGGTGGTGATGCGCGACGGCACCTTGGCCATGTTTGGCAGCACCTGGAGGGCTGCACCCGTGCTCGCGACCTTGCTCTGGGGCGGCGTTTTGACCCTGCTGATGGCCAGCTCCATGCTCGGTTTGGTGCGCAGTTTTGTCAGCCGCTTTGGTCTGCCCTTGGTGGTTTTGTCATTGATTTGGTTGACTTGGCAGTTTTTTGGGCTGTTGCAAGCCCAAGGTCTGTCGGCTTTTTGGACCCGTCCCGGCACCGGCAGCATGGGTTTTTTCTCAGCGGTGGATTTGGTCATCGCCATGCCCATCTCTTGGTTGCCCTTGATCGCTGATTACGCCAGGCACGGCAAAAACAGCCGCGCCGCCATGAGCGGCAGTTGGGTCGGCTACGCCTTGGCCAATGTCTGGTGCTACAGCCTTGGCGTGATGGTGGTGAGCGTGTCTGCGCCGGACGCCCATTTGGTCAACACCTTGTTGCTCGCACAAGGCGGCTTGCTGGCACTGGGTTTGATTTTGCTCGACGAGTTGGACAACGCTTACGGCGATGCGTATTCGTCAGCGGTCAACAGCCACAGCCTGTGGTCTCAGGTCAGCGTCAAACACTGGGGTTTGGCCATGGCCCTGGTGTGCACCGGTCTGGCCATGTTGCTGCCCATGCACAGTTTGGAGCCATTTTTGTTGTTGCTCAGTTCGGTGTTTGTGCCTTTGTATGGCGTGATTTTGGGTCGCTTGGGCACTGGCAAGCCGCCACACGCTGCTGCGTCTTCGGTGAATTGGGGTACAGCCGCCATCTGGTTGCTCGGCATTGGGGTGTTCCATGCCTGCAGACACTGGCTGCCGCACTTGGGCGCGGCCCTGCCCTGCCTGGCACTGACATTTGCGCTGGCATGGCTTAGCCGCCCCTCGGCTGTAAGGGTTTCACATGCATGACCTGGGGCGCAAAACCATGGTTCAGTGGCCCGTGGCCCAGACCGGTTTGAACTTGTGCGCCGCTGGCAATCGCTTGCAGGATGAATTGGCGTGCCTGCGCCACCGCCGTGTCGATCGGGTGACCCAAGGCCAGGTAAGCGGCGATGGCCGAGGACAAACTGCACCCCGTGCCGTGCACGTTGTGGCTGTGGATGCGGGCCGCATTGAAAGTCACTGCCTCGTGCCCGCGCATGGCCAACACGTCCACCACCTCGTCGCCCGCCAAGTGTCCGCCCTTGAGCAGCACGCCCGTTGCCCCCATGGCTTGCAAATCCGCAGCAGCCTGTGGCAGCTGATTGACTTGGCTCAGTGGCCGACCGAGCAACAAAGCCGCTTCGTCCAAATTGGGCGTGAGCAACTGCACACGGGGAAACAACACACTCACCAAGACCGCGATGGTCTCTTGCGCGATCAAGCGATCGCCACTGGTGGCCACCATCACCGGGTCAAGCACGACTTGTTTGAGTTGGTAATGGTCAATCGCCCAAGCAACCACCTCGACGATCTCGGGTGCGTGCAACATGCCGATCTTGACCGCGTCCACACCGATGTCGTCCAACACCGACTGCAGCTGCGCTTTCAAAAACACCGCTGGCACCGCATGAATACCTTGCACGCCTTGGGTGTTTTGCGCGGTGAGCGCGGTGATGGCGGTCATCCCAAAGCAGCCCAAAGCGCTGACTGTTTTCAAATCGGCTTGGATGCCCGCGCCGCCGCCGCTGTCCGAACCTGCAATCGTCAACACGCGGGCGTATTGGCCGGTGAAAGTGTGTGTGCTCATGGCGCTGATTATCAAGCGAGGTTCCACGCATGAGCCAAGCCCTGCGTTGCATGGTCTTGGGCGCGGGCCTGATGGGCCGCTTGCTCGCCCATGCCCTGGTGCGAGCGGGTCACCAGGTAACCATGCATGAAGCGCGAGGACTGGACGCACAAGGTGCAGCAGCCTGGGTCGCTGCCTCCATGCTGGCACCCTTGGCCGAATCGGCGATCACCGAACTGCCGGTGGTGCGCATGGGCCAACACAGCTTGAAGCGTTGGCCGAGCTTGTTGGCAGAGTTGCCTACACCGGTGTTTTTCCAGCGCGCGGGTACGGTGATCGTGTGGCACCGCCAAGACGCGGCCGAGGCCAAGCGCTTTGCCGACAAACTGCGCGCCACCCGAGACCAGCTGCCCGAGTTGGCCGCACCGCAAAGCCTGCAAAGCCCAGACCTGGTTCGGCTCGAACCCAGCTTGGGGAATAAATTCAGCCAAGGCCTGTGGCTGCCAGAGGAAGGGCAACTCGACAACCGCCAACTGCTGGACGCTTTGCTGGCGAGCTTGACCAACAGCCGTGCTGACTTGCATTGGCACAGCCCCCAAGCCCTGGAAGATGTCCAGGCCGACTGGGTGTTTGACTGCCGAGGCTTGGGGGCCAAGCCACAGTGGCGCGGCTTGCGCGGGGTGCGCGGCGAGGTGCTGCGCCTGCATGCGCCAGATGTGCACATCAAGCGGCCGGTGCGCCTGATCCACCCGCGCTATCCGCTGTACATCGCCCCGAAAGAAAACGGCGTGTTCGTGGTCGGCGCCACCGAAATTGAAACCGATGACCTGTCGCCCGCCAGCGTGCGCTCGAGCCTGGAGCTCTTAAGTGCGGCCTACAGCGTGCACAGTGGGTTTGCCGAAGCGCGGATCTTGGAAATCAATGTGCAAGCACGCCCAACCCTGCCCGACAACCTGCCTGCCATTCACCTGCCCCGCCCTGGCGTGATGCAAATCAATGGTTTGTATCGCCATGGGTTTTTGATCGCGCCAGCCATGCTTGACGCGGCCTTGGCCCTGATGCGGGGCGACACAGCTTTGGCCGATCAATTTGGGTTGCTGCAGTCCGCACCCACAACTTTGGATGGGTTTGCATGAGCGCCGACACCATGACCATCCTCGTCAACCAGGTGGCCCACCAACTGCCCGCCCAAGCCACCTTGCTCGATGCGATCACCGCTGCCGGGGTCACCCCGCCTTTTGCCGCAGCCGTCAATCTGCAGTTTGTGCCGCGCTCCGCGCACGCCAGCCATGTGCTTGAACCCAACGACCAGGTTGAACTCATCGCACCCATCACAGGAGGATGACCTATGAACGACGATGACTTGGTTTTGTATGGCCAGCGCTTTGCCAGCCGCCTGTTGCTGGGCACCTCGCGCTACCCCTCGCCGCAGGTGCTGGCCGACGCGGTGCGCTTGGCCCAACCCGCCATGCTGACCGCCTCGCTGCGCCGCCAAACTGCGCATGCCAAGGCCTCGCCCGAGTTTTGGGAACTGCTCAAGGCCATGCAAGTGCCGGTGTTGCCCAACACCGCTGGTTGCCACAGCTTGCAAGAAGTGATCACCACCGCCGAGATGGCGCGTGAGGTGTTTGAAACCGATTGGCTCAAGCTCGAGTTGATTGGCGACGATTACAGCCTGCAACCCGACACCTTGAAGCTGCCCGAGGCCGCCGAACACCTGGTCAAAGCGGGCTTCAAGGTCTTGCCCTATTGCACCGAAGACCTGGTGCTTTGCCAGCGCTTGGTGGATGTGGGCTGCCAAGCGGTCATGCCCTGGGCCGCGCCGATTGGGACCGGCAAAGGCCCGATCAACCCCTATGCCATGCGCATGCTGCGCGAGCGCCTGGACGTGCCGATGATCGTCGACGCAGGCTTGGGCTTGCCCTCCCACGCCTGCCAAGTGATGGAATGGGGCTATGACGCGGTGCTGCTCAACACGGCCGTCGCCCTGGCCACCGAACCCGCCGCCATGGCCGAGGCGTTTGCCCATGCGGTCAAGGCTGGACGCACAGCGTTTTTGTCGGGTGCGATGCAAGCCCAAGACAGCGCCCAGGCCAGCACCCCGGTGCTCGGAACCCCTTTTTGGCACCAACCATGAACACCCTCGAACAAGCCCAACACATCGCGCAAGGCCACAGCGACTTGCGCATCGGGACACCGCCGGCAGTGGCCGAGGCCAGCCGTGGTTTGGCCGGCAGCGAGCCTTTTCAAGCCGCCCTGCTGGCTGCCAGGCTGCTGGGGTTTTTGGAACATGATGCACAGTGTGTGGCACGGGCCTGGGAAGCACAGACGCTGCGAACCGGACGTTTCGAGCTTGACCACTGGCCATGCGAACCCAGCGACTTTGGCGTGTCCTTGAACCACCCCAAGCCATTTCCTCCCTGCCCACATCGACTTGGTCTATACGCGGTCTTACCAGATGCAAAGTGGGTGTCGCGCATGGTCGACTTGGCCGTGCCCACGGTGCAGCTGCGTTTCAAGTCTGGCGACCCACAAGCCGTGCAGCGCGAAGTGAAGGCGGCAGTCAAAGCCGTGCAAGGCAGCCAAAGCCTGCTGTTCATCAACGACCATTGGCAAGCCGCCATCGATGCGGGCGCCTATGGCGTGCACCTCGGACAAGAAGACATGCAAGACGCACCCTTGGCGCGGATTGGCCGTGCCGGTTTGCGTTTGGGGCTGTCCAGCCACGGTTATGCCGAAATGTTGCAAGCCGCGCAACACGGCCCGAGCTACCTGGCGCTGGGCGCGGTGTTTCCCACCACCTTGAAACGCATGGCCACAGCGCCACAGGGCTTGGGCCGCTTGCACATGTACGCGAGTTTGATGCGCCACCTGCCCCTGGTGGCGATTGGCGGCATTGACCTGCACAGCCTGCCTGCTGTCATGCAAAGCGGTGTGGGCTCGGTGGCCTTTGTGCGCGCGATCACAGCAGCCACGGATGTGCCTGCCAGTGTCAATCAGCTCAAGGCGTGCATGACTGATCTGGGCTGAATTCAGCGGATCAAATTGACCAGCAATTTGTCTGTATCCATATTCATGGCCGCCTCGAAGGTGGTGGCGAACTGCTTGGCTGCGCGAATGAGCATGCGCGTGGGCACACCGCTGGCATACGAGATGGTGTGCCGCGCAAACAGCACCGGGCCTTTGGGACTCTCGCGCACTTGAAACAATTGGTGGGTGATTTTTTCATTCACTTGCTTGCAGAATGCTTCAACGCGCTCTTTGGGGGTTTCCAGGCCAACCGGGAATCCCTGCCCGATGAACACCAGGGTCTTGGTATCTGTCGAGACGCGGGTCCAAAAAGGGTACATGAAGCCGCGTGAGCCATAAACATCGCCGTTTTTCTCCAAACGGGCATCGGTGCGGCTGGCGTTGTAAAAATCACAAACCAATTCGCTGGTGACTTCATGGGGTTTCCATACTTTGATGTTCTCATCGGCCAGCTGGGCACGAGACTCCTCGAACAGCTCCAGCAACTTGGCAGCGATGATGGGTACCTGAGATTTCAAATACCCAGCCGCGCGAATGTTGTTTTGCAAAACAATTTGCAATTCATCAAATTGGGGCACCTTGACTTGCAAGGCCGATGGAGCGGTCTGGCTCATGAGCTCGCGGTAATAGCGTTCGGGCTTGGGCATGACGAAATCCTGGTAGAGCTGAATGTCTTTGACCAGCGTTTCGATTTTCATGCCAAAGAAAAAATGCCTTATGTCCTTCTGCTCCATGACGTTGTCATAGAACATGGTGATGCCATGTACTAGTTTGTCTTTGGCCTCAGGGGTATCCATTAATTTCATATCGCAAAAAACTCCACTTAGATGTCAAGCTTTTTATTTTCCATTGTGACCTGATTCTTCCCGCTTGGAAACCCTATCAACCTGCATCTTTTTCAGGATATCCAATGTATCGGCATTAAACCCTGATTGTTTAATCAATGGATACGCATCCCAAACAGGGCGCAAGGTAGCTCATGCCCCTAAGATCTGGCCATGACTTCTGCCCACACATCCATCCCTGCCTTGCCCTCACCCAACATCGACCCCGACTGCTTCAGGCTGCCTGCCCAAGCGGCGTTGACGGTTGCGTCACCGCCGAGTCACCCACCAAGGATCTTGATGTTGTATGGCTCGCTGCGCGAGCGCTCTTACAGCAAGCTCTTGACCCAAGAAGGCGCTCGTTTGCTCGAATCCATGGGCGCAGAGGTCAAGATTTACGACCCCTTGGGACTGCCCCAACCCGACGCTGTGGCAGACACCCACCCCAAGGTGCAAGAACTGCGTGACTTGGCGGCTTGGTCCGAAGGCATGGTCTGGTGCTCACCCGAGCGCCACGGTGCCATGACCGGCATCATGAAGAGCCAGATCGACTGGATACCGTTGTCTGTGGGCGCTGTTCGCCCGACCCAGGGCAAAACCTTGGCGGTGATGGAGGTCAGTGGCGGCTCACAATCCTTCAACGCCGTCAACCAAATGCGCCTCTTGGGACGCTGGATGCGCATGCTGACCATCCCCAACCAAAGCTCGGTGGCCAAGGCTTTCACAGAATTTGACGAAGCAGGTCGCATGAAACCGTCTGCGTTTTACGACCGCTTGGTGGATGTGATGGAAGAGTTGGTGAAATTCACCTTGCTCACCCGTGATGTCGCGCCCTACTTGGTAGACCGCTACAGCGAGCGAAAAGAGCAAGCACTGGCGCAGTCAGCGGGTTTGAACCGCCAGTGAAGACACCACGATACCGCCTGCAATCAACACAAACGCCGCTGCATGGTAGAGCTGTGGCGCATCACCCAATAAGGCAGTGGACATGACCGCAGCAAACAAAGGCGTGAGGTTGGCAAAAAAACCGGCCACATTCGGCCCTACGCGTTGAATCCCCAAGCCCCAACTGCGGTAAGCCAACAAAGCGGGTCCCAAAGCCACAAACAACAGCGTGGCTGCCAAAGGCCAACCCCAAACGATGTGCGGGTCGGCCATGTAATACCACTCAAAACCGGTAAACACCGCGCACCAAACCAGACCAAACACCATTTGACCCATCAAAAAAAAAGCCCAGTTGCCCCGGATCTCGGGTGGGTCGTGGGGCAAAGAGACCAACCAACTGTAAGTTGCCCAGCACAACACAGCGATGAGGATGTATACATCGCCAATGACGAGCTCGACACGCATCAAGGTTTGCCAATCGCCCCGCCCCAAAACACACATAACACCGGCGATGGACAGGACTGCGCCCCATAATTGCTGGGGGTGAATCCGTTGCTTGAAAAAAAGCGCACCCAACGCCAGCATGAACACAGGGACGCTGGAACCCACCAGCGTCACGTTGATCGGGGTGGAGGTGTGCAAAGCCAAGTATTGAAAGCTGTTGTAGCAACCCACGCCCAACAAGCTCAGCAGCGCATACCGACGCCATAGTGGCCAAAGCGGGCTGCGGGGCAACAAAATCCCCCAGGCCCAGGGCATGAGCAACAGGGTCGCCAGCAACCAACGGAAAAAATTCAAGGTGATCGGCGGCACCATGTCAGCAACCAATTTACCCAAGATACAGTTGCCAGCCCAAACCAGCGGTGGCAACAACAACAAGCCTATGGTGGCTGGGGTCAGCGCGGAACGTTTTGCTGTTGGGATATCAGGCATGAGGGAGACTCTAACCCACATGACAATCCAGCGGCATGCGCCTCCGGTGTCATGGAATTAATTTGTTACAATATCCATCTTTTTAGCGACATAAGTCTGTCAAAACTAAGCGAATACATTCCTCGATAGCTCAGTTGGTAGAGCACCGGACTGTTAATCCGTAGGTCCCTGGTTCGAGCCCAGGTCGAGGAGCCAAAACCCCTTTAAAAACAACGACTTACATCGTTGTTTTTATTTAAATTATCAATTACACGGTTATTACACGAATAATTACGCTGCCGCTGGTTGATTTTTCCAAAAAGTCGTTGTAAAGTGATGACATGCGTGTACCAGCAAGCGAAACCGTCATAGTCAAGCCTGAATTGATTAGGCTTGTGCGTCGTGACGACAGCAAGAAATGGCAAGCGCATTACAAGCTGGAGAATCTC
>CAMCES010000023.1 GCA_945873925.1 Bordetella parapertussis | reverse complement strand
TAGGGATGAGGGGATTATCTCAGTTTGATTGGAGCAGGGGGAGGAGGGCACCACGGTTGTCCAATGCCATCAATTCGTCGCAACCGCCGACATGGGTCTCGCCAATGAAAATTTGCGGTACTGTGCGCCTGCCAGTCATGTTCATCATGTGGTCGCGTTCTTCGGGCAGCAGGTCGATGCGCACCTCTTCGATGTGCTCGACACCACGCGCTTTTAACCACTGCTTGGCTCGAACGCAATAAGGACAGACCGCGGTGGTGAACATTTTGACTGGTGGCATGGCTGTGGGTGACAGGCTGGGTTGGGGATGCATCAGGCTTTTTCGAGAGGCAGATTGGCTTCTTGCCAGATCTTTAAGCCACCGCTTAGGCTGTGTGCCTGCTCGAAGCCTTGAGCTTTGGCAATGCCTAGCGCGCGTCCTGAACGCATGCCGGTGGCGCAAACAAGAATCAGGGGACGCTTTTTGTCAGCGATGGTTTTGCTCAAATCGTCTTTCAACCTATCGACAGGCACATGGCGCGAGCCAATCAGGTGACCGTTGGCGAACTCTTCGGCGGAGCGCAGATCAACGATATTGGCTTTTTCACGGTTGATCATCAGCACCGCTTGGGTAGGCGTGACACCAGCCGAGCCCATGGTTTGCAGGTTGGGCAGCATCAAAGCCACGCCTGACGACAGGGCAATAAAAATCAACATCCAGTTTTCAATGACAAAATCCACACAAGTACCCTGAGAACTTTAATTCCTGTCATTTTAGAATCATTTGTCCATCCATTGCCTGCAAGGTGTTTTTTTTTCATGTTCAAGCTCGTTTTGATTCGCCACGGCGAATCCCTCTGGAATCTCGAAAATCGCTTTACCGGCTGGACCGATGTCGAACTCACAGCCACAGGGGTGGCCCAAGCCCGGGCTGCCGGTGAGTTGCTCAAGTCCCACGGCTTTGAATTTGACCTGGGCTACACCAGCTTGCTCAAACGGGCCATTCACACCATATGGCAAGTGCTCGCTGGCATGGACCGCAGCTGGCTGCCTGTGGTTCACGATTGGCGCTTGAACGAGCGCCATTACGGGGCATTGCAAGGCCTGGACAAGGCGCAAACTGCACAACAATTTGGCGATGCTCAGGTGTGGGCTTGGCGACGCAGCTATGACATACCACCGCCTCCACTGACCGCAGAAGACGCGCGCAGTGAGCGTCAGGACCTGCGTTACGCCAAGCTCCAACCCGAACAAATTCCCCTGACCGAGTGCCTCAAAGACACGTTCGAGCGGGTCATGCCGTTTTGGGAGGATTCGATCGCGCCAGCCCTGCGCAATGGCAAGCGGGTGCTGATCAGCGCCCATGGCAACTCGATCCGCGCCATGGTGAAGTACCTCGATGGCATCTCCGACCAGGACATCGTGGGCTTGAATATTCCCAATGGTATGCCTCTGGTCTACGAATTGGACGCCCAGTTGCGGCCCATCAGGCATTACTACCTTCACGAACAAGCCCTGGCCAAGAGTCCAGCTTGAGTCGGGGTCATGACTTCAGGGGCATGCATACCCATGGCTTAACCGGTAGACTATGACTGTTAAAAGCTGATTACAGCGATATTCCACTTTCAAGGTGCTTATGGGCCAGAAACTCAAAATTGCAGGTTGGTTGACGATCGGTGCGCTCACTGGTGCGTTGACCACGTTCTCGCTCCAAACCGTGGCTCGTGCCAACATGGCGCCCTTGCCCCTGGAGGAACTTCAGCAGTTGGCGGCTGTTTTCAGCATGGTCAAGAGTGACTATGTTGAGCCTGTGGATGAGAAAAAACTCATCAACGACGCGATCTCTGGCATGGTCTCCAGCCTAGACCCGCATTCACAGTATTTCGACAAAAAATCCTTCAAAGAATTCCGTGAAGGGACCACCGGTAAGTTTGTGGGTGTGGGCATTGAAATTTCGCAAGAAGACGGCTTGGTCAAAGTGGTCTCCCCGATTGAAGGCTCTCCCGCCGACCGTGCCGGTTTGAAGCCAGGTGACCTGATCACCAAGGTTGACGACACCTCGGTCAAAGGCTTGTCGCTCAACGAAGCGGTCAAGCGCATGCGTGGCGAACCCAAAACCAAGGTGCTGCTCACGATTTACCGCAAAGCTGAAAACCGCACATTTCCGGTCACCATCATCCGCGAAGAAATCAAGACCGTCAGCGTCAAGAGCAAGATGATCGAAAACGGCTATGGCTGGATTCGGGTCAGCCAGTTCCAAGAGCGCACCGTGGACGACCTGACCCGCAAGCTTGAAGAACTCTACAAGCAAGACCCCAAGATGAAGGGCCTGGTGCTCGACCTGCGCAACGACCCGGGCGGTTTGCTGGATGCAGCTGTGGCCATCTCTGCCGTGTTTTTGCCTGACAACGTGACCGTGGTTTCCACCAACGGCCAATTGGACGAAAGCAAATTCACCTTCAAAGCAGCGCCAGAGTTTTACTTGCGACGTGGCGGCCAAGACAGTGTGGCTGCGTTGGATAAAAACACCAAAGGCGTGTTCAAAAAAATACCCTTGGTCGTGCTGGTCAATGAGGGCTCAGCCTCTGCCAGTGAGATCGTGGCTGGCGCCTTGCAAGACCACAAACGCGCCACCTTGATGGGCAGCCAAACCTTTGGTAAGGGCTCGGTACAGACCGTGCGTCAACTCGGTGCTGAAACCGCTTTGAAAATCACCACCGCTCGCTACTACACACCCAGTGGTCGCTCGATCCAAGCCAAGGGCATCGTGCCAGAACTCTTGGTGGACGACACCGCCGAAGGCAGCCCATTTGCGGCATTGCGCACCCGCGAAGCCGATCTGGAAAAGCACTTGAACAGCGGCCAAGGCGCAGAGGTGAAAGACCCTGCGCGTGAAAAAGCACGCGAAGAAGCGCTCAAGCGGCTGGAAGAAGAATCCAAAAAACCTGTGGCCGAACGCAAATCACCTGAATTTGGCAGCACCGATGACTTCCAGTTGCAACAGGCCTTGAACCACCTGAAAAAACAGCCGGTCAAAGTCAGCAATACCCTCTCCGAGCGTCCAGCTGAAAGCAAGGAACAGTAAGGCGTGAATGACGCCCAACTGCTGCGCTACTCGCGGCATATCCTGCTCAATGAGTTGGGTGACATAGGACAAGCCAAACTGCTCTCTAGCCATGCGTTGGTCTTGGGTGCTGGCGGTTTGGGCAGCGCAGCCGCCCTTTACCTTGCGTCCTCAGGCATTGGCAACATCACCCTGGTCGACCACGACACCGTCGATCTCACCAATCTTCAGCGTCAAATCGCGCACACCACCGAGCGCATCGGCCAGTCCAAGGTGTTGTCGGCACGCACAGCCATGCTCGCCCTCAACCCAGACTGCCATGTTCACACCGTGGGTCAACGGGCTGATGCTGCTTTGCTGGAACCACTGGTTCGGTCAGCGCAGGTGGTTTTGGATTGCAGCGACAACTTTCAAACCCGGCAAGCGGTGAATGCTGCCTGTGTTCGCCACGGTGTCCCTTTGGTCAGCGGCGCAGTCATCCGCTTGGATGGACAACTCACCACCTACGATGTGCGTGACCCCCACTCACCATGCTATGCCTGTGTTTTTCCAGTCGACCAAGCACCGCAAGAGGTCAGTTGCTCAACCATGGGCGTCTTGGCGCCTTTGGTCGGCGTGATCGGCAGTTTGCAAGCTGCTGAGGCGCTCAAACTGCTGGCGGGTTTGGGCAGCTCGTTGGCGGGGCGATTACAGATGATGGATGGGCGCGATCTGAGCTGGACTGAAATTCGCCTGCAACGTCAAACCGATTGTTTGGTCTGTGCCTCGCGCGCCAATCGGTAATGGCCAAGCAGATGTTGTTGGCCTGACTCGAGCAACCTTGATCGCTCATGCCCCCACGATCCAACCCTCCAGCGGGTCTAGGCGGGTTGGCAGGCCATACAAAGGCTGGCCTGCTTGGTGCTGTTGGTCTGCCCTGGCCGCTTGCAACATGCACAAGACCGCGTCAATGCTGTCACCACTGGCGTCTGTCAACAACGCATCTTGCAGGGCTGTGGTCATTTTCAAACGCACGGGCAGTTGCTCATGCCCCCACACCAGGGCATGCAACAGGTCTTTGCGGGCGATCAAGCGATCAGCGGTGTGTTTGGCTGGGGTGTCACTTTTGTAACTGCGTTTACCCAAGACTCGTTTGGCCCACATCCCCGGGTAGGCCTCGAGCGCAACCCGCTGGCTGTCACCGTCATGCAAACCGGGCAGGTACACGCCCGCTTCAAGCAGCAAAGGCAGACCCGCATGCAGCATGAACGCGACCGGAGGATTGACCCATTTCATAGATGGGCTCGAGCCCGCATGGAGGTCGGTGGCGCGGTGCGCAAATTTGCCCCCCACCGGGCGGGCATTGCAAAACCCCGCAAACTCGTCACGGATCTGTGCGCGCGACAAGGAGGCGTAATGCGCGATACAAGACAGCCAATCGGTGGGCCAACCCAGTTGCTCCACCAACTCACGAGGCAGGCCAAATGGCAGGTCGAAACCGCCAACCCAAGCAGATTTGGTACAAAGCGTTTGCTTGAAAGCTTGGAGTGACTCACAGCGTTGCAAATGGCCCAATGTGACCCGGTTGTGTTGCCATGTTCCCCAAGCCATGACGATGGCTTTGCGCTTGGAGGGGCTGCTGGTGAAATCACAACCCAGCAACTCACGCATGGCCTGCATCGACAAGTACTCAGGGCTTTTGAGGAATCAAAGCCAAGAACTCGCGACGCAAATCGGGGTCGTTCAAAAAAGCACCGCGCATGACCGAGTTGATCATCCGGCTGTCCATGTCTTTGACGCCCCGCCATGCCATGCAGTAGTGGGTTGCTTCCATCACCAAAGCCAAACCGTCAGGACAGGTTTTGGCTTGAATCAAGTCAGCCAACTGAACCACTGCTTCTTCTTGAATCTGTGGACGGCCCATCACCCACTCGGCCAAGCGCGCATATTTGGACAAGCCAATCACGTTGGTGGCCTTGTTGGGCAAAATACCGATCCAAATTTTGCCAATGACAGGGCAAAGGTGGTGGCTGCAAGCACTGCGCACAGTGATTGGCCCCACAATCATCAATTCATTGAGCTTCTCTGCATTGGGGAATTCGGTAATCAAAGGCGCTTGAACATAGCGGCCGCGAAATACCTCATGCAAGTACATCTTGGCCACGCGACGGGCGGTGTCAGTGGTGTTGTGGTCGTTGTTGGTATCGATGACCAAACTGTCCAGCACGCCACGCATCTTGCCTTCAACTTCATCTAACAAAGCCTCGAGTTCACCGGGCTGCAGAAATTCAGAGATGTTGTCATTGGCATGAAACCGTTTGCGCGCTGCCAAGACTCGCTCTCGAATCTTCACGGAAATCGGGACACCTTGTTCGTCATTGGAGGAGGACATGTATTGAGCGCGCTGTTTTATCAAGGATGGGATGCTAACAGCCCATCTTCGAATCCCTGTCGGTCAGAGAAAATTCCTCACGCCAGCGGGGTCAAGCCAGGGGCGCGCATCATGTCGCTGGGTCAGTCACAGGGACCGGGGCTTGCTGACGATTGCTTTCGAGCAATTGGTGTACGCGTTTGGCTAATTTTTCCTTGTCAAATGGCTTGAGGACGACATCGTTCATGCCCGCTTTGATACAGCGGATATGGTCATCGGTGCTGATATTGGCAGTCAGACCCAGGATGGGCACGTGGCGATTGATTCGGTCTACCGAATGACGCAAAACACCGGTGGCCTCAATGCCATCCATTTCAGGCATCAGCATGTCCATGAGCACGATATCAAAAGCTTGGGTATCCAACACGGCCAGTGCCTTTTTGCCATTTTCAGCTTGCACGACCTGAGCATGGGGCCATTCAGACATGATGACTTGGTTCACCAACAAGCGATTGACCGGGTTGTCATCGACGATCAGGACATGGATCACTGAGGAACTGGGCATGACACTTTGACCAGCATCCAGGCATGGTTGAGTTGCCTTTGTCAGGGCATGAAAGGGAGAAGACTGCCACTGCACTGGCAGGGTCAAACGCACACTCACACCCACAGCATGGCTATGGTTGTATGCCAACAATTCACCTCCCATCATCTGTGCCAATGCAGTTGCCATGCGCAAACCCATTCGAGCAGCGGCATCGGCATATTGGGTTGCAATGATGCGATACGTTGAATTGGGCTCGTTGAAAACCGCCAAATCCTCTGCTGTCAAACCCAATCCTGAGTATTCCAACAAACACACCACATGATTGCTGCTGTGCTGCACTTTCAAGTGCACATGTCCTTGGCATGTTCTCTCCAGCGCGTGTTCAATCAAATACATCAGCACCAAACGCAACCTTGGCGCGTCCAGCATGGCCATGCTGGGTTGATCGGCGGGTAACAAGCAGGCATAGTCGATTTGCATGCTCCTCACCCGTTGCTCAAACATCTTGGTGGTTTGTGCTATGAACGCATTGACATCGACCAGCTCTTTGCTGATTTTCAAGCGCCCATCCAAAAGCAAGCTGTAGTCCATGATGCCATTGATGAGGGCGAGCAAATGTTGGGAAGTCGACTCGATGTGTCTGATGACAGAGGCGACACTTTCGTCATTGTCGGTTTGCGACTGCAACAAATGCGAAAACCCAATGATTGCGTTCATGGGGGTTCGCATTTCATGGCTCAAGCGTGAAATGAATTTTTTCTTGCTGACCTTAGCCTGCTGAAGTTCATGTTTCTTCTGTCTGATCAGCTTGTTTTGATGCTTGAGTAACTCAATCGACTTGCTGTACAAGTTGGTGTAATACCAAGGGAGAGACAGCATGCAAAGGCCCAAAAAAATCCGTTGCCAAATCGTCCAATTGAAATACTCTGCTGAGGCATGGTCAGCCACATGGCCAATTCCATGGTGATGCAACCAGCCAAACACCGCAAAAATAACCAGGCTGATCATCAACCAAAACACACCCGCGCGGATAGAAACCAGTCTCAGTGGCATCATAGGTAACAAGATCAACCAAGCCAATTGCGCCGACAAAATACCGCCGCTGTACCAAGCGATTGCACATGCACACAAGCAGCACACGGTAGCTGTCAAATGCACCACATGACGTTTTCGCATTCCGGTCATGAACAGCAACGGCGAAACGGCGAGCATCGTACTGCCCAACAACCCGATCCATTTAACCAGCGAGCTTGGGGCCTGCAAGGACAAGACAAAGATCACCAGACTGATCACCCATGGGAACATGAAAATTTGGATTCGCTCTTGATTGGTCAAGTGTGTCAGGGTCCTGTTCGCTTCAGAGGCGGCCGCCTCTTTGCTTTCCAACCACTCCAAATCCGCTGATGTCATCCGAATGCCCATCTCAGACATGCCCTTGCGAGTAAATACCACTGTTTTGCTGTACTGCCAGAGCGCGCGAAACCACTTGGAAAACATGTTGTGGGTCTAGCGGCTTGATGATCACGTCATGCATGCCTGCATCCAAACAGCGCAGTCGGTCTTTGGGATGTGTGCTTGCAGTCAGACCAATCACCATGGGTGGTCGTGCTAACTGGGTCGGGTTTCGCAAAAGGTGACTGCAAGTGTTGGGTCCATCCATTTCGGGCATCCATACATCCATCAATACCAAGTCAACGGAGTTTTGCTCAACATAGTCCATTGCCTCTTGCCCGCTGGCGGCCGAAGCCAGTTCGGCAAATGGCAGCATTCGACGAAGTGTTTGTATCGTCACCAGCATGCTCACCGCTTGATCGTCGACCACCAAAATTCGGCATGCTTGGGCAGCATTGAACCGGACCTGGGCTGCTGCTTGGTCTGTCTCGCAGCGGTGGGCGCTGATGGGTAACTCGACCCAAAAATGGGTTCCTTGGTTGTCATGGCTTTCAAAACCCATGGACCCACCAAACAACCTTGTCAATTCCAGTGCATTGGGCAGCCCCAAACCAATACCCCCAAATTCATGACCGAGACGGCCGTCGCCTTGCTCAAAGCGTTTAAAGATGTGTGTCTTGACCTCTTCTGAAATACCGATGCCGGTGTCGTGGACATCTATCTTCAAGTGTTGATTGGGATAGCTGAATGCGAGCTTGACATGCCCTTGGTGCGTGAACTTGTTTGCATTGCTGAGCAAGATACGGATGATTTGACGCAAGCGCTGTGGGTCGCACCAAAGCCATTGCGGCATATCGGTGTCAGCCTGCACTTGAAATTGCACACCCTCTTTGTCATTCCAATTGGCCCATTGCTCTTGCACGAGTGCCTCAACCGAAACTGGCTTGAAGGTCAACTTCAATTTACCCTGCATCAATTGGCCGTGGTCCAAAATGCTGTTGGTCAATTCAAGCAGTTGTTTGATGGAACTGTGAATGTGATCAACCGTGTCCGTCAAGGCGGGTTTGTATTTGGCCTTGTCAGTCAACACATCGCTGTAGCCCAAAATGGCATTCATGGGAACTCGCAAATCCTCGCTGACATTGGCCAAGAACCGGTCTTTGTATGACTCGGTCATTTCGAGATGTTGCTTGACGCCTTTCATGCGCCGGATACTGGCATCGACCCGCTGACTTTTTCGGCGGTATTGCCAGTCATGAAGCCAATGAATCAGCATTGCACACAATTGCACACCGATCAAATGCGATGTTGCCCAGATGCCAGGGTTGTGACTCGTCAAGTCGGTGTTGGTCCCCGCTGACAGATTGGTCAACTGTGCGGTGATGAACAAGATGCACATCACGAACAGCACCCACAGCAAAGTGGCTTTTTGGTTCAGCACAAACAAAGCCAAATTGGGAATGATGGCCAACCACAACAAGGTGGGCGAATAAATACCGCCGCTTTGCATGGCCAAAACAAACCCACACAGCAAGGAAACACCCAGCAGACCATGGGTCAACCATGACAAGCTGACAGGGAAAAAGCTCAATGCCAGCAGCAGTGTGAACGCAACCAACCCACTGAAATAGACATGGCCCAAGCCATGGGCGCCATCGATTGCTTGAAAGCCTGTCAGCACTGCACCCAGCAGCAGTGCAAACTGAACAAACCGTTTTTTATCCGATTCGCTGATCTCGGAACGCAGCCTGAAAATAGAATTCAAAATGGTTTTCATGCAGGAATGTTATTCCCACAAAGTACTGCTTTGGCGATCCAAAAATGACTCTTGGTATTCAAATCAAATCAGAATTTCCCTTAAAAAAATATTTAAGTATTTACAAAAATAAAAAAATACATATAAAAATAGTACTTTTATATGTATATTCAGTTTCAGCCGCTGGCCCCTTGGGCATCCACATGACGCAAACGAATGTGCAGTTCACGCAATTGCTTTTCATCCACCAGAGATGGCGCTTGCGTCAATAAACATTGTGCTCGCTGGGTCTTGGGAAAGGCAATCACATCGCGAATGGAGTCGGCACCGGTCATCAGGGTCACTATGCGGTCCAGGCCGAAGGCCAAGCCGCCATGGGGAGGCGCACCATATTGCAGGGCGTCTAACAAAAAGCCAAACTTCACTTGGGCTTCTTCGGGCGAGATGTTGAGTGCATCAAATACCTTTTGCTGCACATCGGCGCGGTGAATTCGCACCGAACCGCCGCCAATTTCCCACCCATTGAGCACCATGTCATAGCCCTTGGCAATGCACTTATCAGGCGCGGTGACCATCCAATCTTCGTGGCCGTCTTTTGGGGCGGTGAAAGGATGGTGAACCGCGTTGTAACGCTTGGCCTCCTCGTCATACTCGAACATCGGGAAATCCACCACCCACAAAGGGGCCCAGCGGTTTTCCAGCAAACCTTGCTTCTTGCCAAATTCACTGTGTCCAATTTTCAAGCGCAAGGCACCGATGGCATCGTTCACCACCTTGGCTTTGTCTGCGCCAAAAAACAGCAAGTCACCATCTTGGGCACCGCAGCGCAGCAAAATTTCGGCGATGGCTTGGTCATGCAGGTTTTTCACAATCGGCGACTGCAAACCGTTGCGGCCTTTGGCCACCTCGTTGACCTTGATCCAAGCCAGGCCTTTGGCACCATAAATCTTCACAAATTCGGTGTAGCCATCGATCTCTCCTCGGCTCATCTCGCCGCCTTGCGGTACCCGCAAAGCAACCACCCGTCCACCTGGCGTGGTGGCGGGTGCGCTGAACACCTTGAAGTCCACATCGGCCATGACATCGGTGAGCTCGGTGAATTCGAGCTGCACGCGCAGGTCGGGCTTGTCCGAACCAAAACGATACATGGCCTCTGAGTAAGCCATGACGGGGAAGTCGCCCAATTCGATATGGAGCACGCTCGAGAACACGCCCTTGATCATGAGCTGGAACATGGCGCGGATTTCCTCTTCACCCAAGAAGGAGGTTTCGATATCGATTTGGGTGAATTCAGGCTGACGGTCTGCGCGCAAATCTTCATCACGAAAACATTTGGTGATTTGGTAGTAGCGGTCAAAGCCAGCCACCATCAACAGCTGCTTGAACAACTGAGGTGATTGGGGCAGCGCGAAGAAATGGCCGTCATGAACCCGGCTGGGCACCAGGTAGTCACGAGCGCCCTCAGGAGTGCTCTTGGTAAGCATGGGTGTTTCTATGTCGACGAACCCGTTGTCATCCAAAAAGCGGCGCACCGCCATTGCCACCTTATAGCGCAGCATCAGGTTTTTTTGCATGTAGGGGCGACGCAAATCCAAGACACGGTGTGTCAGGCGTGTGGTCTCTGACAAATGGTCATCATCGAGCTGAAAGGGCGGTGTGACCGAGGGGTTTAAGACAAGCAGTTCATGGCACAGCACCTCAATTTTTCCACTTTTCAGCTGATCATTGATGGTGCCATCCGGACGCAAACGCACCAAACCTTTGATCTGAATGCAAAACTCGTTGCGCAACTCTTCGGCTTGTTTGAACATCTCCGGGCGGTCAGGGTCGCAAACCACCTGCACATAGCCTTCGCGGTCGCGCAAGTCCACAAATATCACACCACCATGGTCACGGCGACGATTGACCCAGCCGCACAAAGTCACCTGTTGTCCTTGAATGGCCTCGGTAACCAAACCGCAGTAATGTGATCTCATGGTCATGGTGCTGACTCTTTCTTGGTTGCTGTAGGTGTATGGGACCACTGGTGCATTGGCACCCGTCTTCAATGAGGTGTTTGGTCAGTTTGGATTTGGCCAGGGGATACGGCCCCCATGGAAATCACATAGGTCAGGGCTTCGTCTACTGACATGTCAAGCTCAATGACATCTTGACTGGGAACGAGCAGAAAAAAACCACTGGTGGGGTTGGGTGTTGTGGGCACATAAACACTCATGAAACCTTCACCCAGGTGGTGGGCCACTTCACCGGTTGGTGTTCCCGTTTGAAAAGCAATGGTCCATGCACCAGCGCGGGGATATTGGATCAACACAGCACGGCGAAAAGCATTGCCATTGCTGGAGAACAAAGTATCTGACACTTTTTTGACACTGGTGTAGATGGATTTGACAATCGGTATGTGGGTGAACAACTTATCCCATTGTTTGACCAACCAATTGCCCACCACATTGGACGCCAACGCACCGGTGAGCACCAACACCAGAATGACAAGCACCACGCCAAGACCGCGCACGCTTTGCAGATGACCAAAACTGTCGGTGAACGACTGTGGCAAAAAACTGCCCAGGCCCGAGAGCACATTGGCAAAAATACCATCCATGGCACCAACCAACCAACTCAACACCCACAATGTGATCGCCAAAGGCAACCAGACAAGCAAGCCAGCCAAGATGTATTTTTTGAGGTTCATGGATTTGCTGTGTCAGTGGCAAGCGCAAGATGGCGCGCAAGCGCTGGCGGTGCTTGCTGCAGGTGCGTCGTTGGCGACTGCTGGACCACCACTGTCGGCTGCAGGCGCCTCAGCGGGCGTGGCGGAGGGACTGCTGCCCTTGAAGTCTGTTGCATACCAGCCAGAGCCCTTGAGCTGGAATCCAGCGGCAGTGAGTTGCTTGTTGAAAGTGGTCTTGCCGCATGAGGGGCAGCTGTGCAAAGGTGGATCAGAAATTTTTTGAAGATGATCTTTCGCGAAGCCGCAAGATCCGCACTGATAGGCATAAATTGGCATGGTGTTTTCGCTGTTGTTGAAGATCGTTTGTGGCCTGATATTGTAAGCTCGTTGATTGAAGATGCAGAAATCCCCAAGTTTGTAAGCATCTGTCCCTATACTAAGCGACTAACCCTCATCGGGGTGTTAATGACCCTCCTTCATCACCATTTGTTTTATGGAGTTTTTGCCATCATGAATAAACGTCTTTTGCTGATTGTTGTGGCTTGTTTGTCAGTTGCTGCCTGCGGTAAGAAGGAGGAACCCCAGGCCCAGGCGCCTGCGCCGGTTGCTGCAGTCAACACCGAAGAAAAAATACTTAATGTGTACAACTGGCCCGATTACGTTGCCCAAGACATGATCGCCAACTTCGAGAATGAAACTGGCATCAAAGTCAATTACCAAACCTTTGAGAACAATGAGGCGCTGCAAGCAAAATTGGTTGCAGGCAACTCTGGTTACGACATCGTGGTGCCTGGCTCGGTGTTCGTGAAGGCACAGATCGAAGCGGGTTTGCTGAAAAAACTCGACAAATCACAAATCCCCAACTACCAAAACCTCGATGCCGAATTGATGCAAAAGCTGGCTGGCGTGGATCCAGGCAATGAACATGTGTTGCCATGGGCCTGGAGTTTCACCACCGTGGGCATCAACAAAGCCAAAGTGGCCAAAGCCCTGGGCAACACACCCATGCCTGACAACGCCTGGGACTTGGTGTTTAACCCCACATACACGAGCAAACTCAAATCTTGTGGCATTGCCTTCCTTGATTCACCCACCGAAGTGATGCCACCTGCTTTGCATTATGTTGGTAAAAACGCATATTCGGATGACCCAGCTGACCACAAAGCAGCAGGTGACATGCTGGCGAAAGTGCGCAAAGACATTCGTTTGTTCTCCAGCACCATGATCGATGATTTGGCGGGCGGCAAAGCTTGTGTGGCTTTAGGCTGGGCAGGCGACATCAACATTGCCGCCAAACGTGCTGCTGAAAACAAAAGCGGCCAAGAAATCGAAGCCTTGTTGCCCAGCACAGGCGGTTTGATTTTCTTTGACACCCTGGCCGTGCCTGCAGATGCCAAGCATCCCAACAACGCCATGGCTTTCATCAACTATTTCTTGAAACCCGAAGTCTCGGCTGCGCTGACCAATGAACTGGGTTACCCCACTGCCAACAAAGCCAGCTTGGCCAATGTCGACCCTGCCACTGCTCAAAACAAAGCGGTTTTCCCTGACGAGGCCAATTTGAAATTGATGGTGGCTCCTGCAGCACTGGGCAACGCGGCGCGTGAATCCATGACGGCGGCTTACACCAACTTCAAAAAGGGCAAGTGAAGACACCAGGCGAGCCCTTGATATTGAGGTACTCGCCGTCTTCTTGCTGATTTAACTTGCCTTGAAGACTTTCCCTATTGGTCTGAATCAACTGGTTCTCCAGCGCGGGCGTAGGCTCGTGCTGGGCATTCCTTGGTTTTGGCTGTTGCTTTTCTTTGCTGTCCCTTTTTTGATTTTGTTGCGCATCAGCGTGACCGACATGGGCGAGGGGCTAGACCCATTTGCACCGCTGGTGCAAATGGATGCAGGTCGCGCCACCTTGCATCTGAAATTCGCCAACTACCTGTCTTTGCTCATTGACCCTGAATCTGGTTGGGGTCAGACCCTGTATACCGAGTCCTATGTGTTGTCTGTCAAGTACGCTTTTTGGACAACGGTCTTATGCTTGTTTTTTGGTTACCCATTCGCCTACTTTTTAGCCCGTAGCGCCCCCTCTGTCAGACCCCTGTTGCTGTTGCTGGTGATGCTGCCATTTTGGACTTCTTTCTTGCTGCGCGTTTATGCCTGGAAGGGTATCCTGGCAGACCAAGGACTGATCAACCATTTGCTGATGTGGCTTGGTCTGATTCAAGAGCCTGTGCAATTGCTCTATAACGACGTGTCTATGTTGGTAGGTATGACCTATGTCTACCTGCCTTTCATGGTTCTGCCGCTGTATGCCAATTTGGTCAAGTTCGACGACCGTTTGCTTGAAGCCGCTCAAGACCTGGGAGCAACCCCTTGGAAAAGCTTTTGGATGATCACGGTTCCTTTGAGTCGTTCGGGCATCGTGGCCGGCTCCATCCTTGTCTTCATTCCTTGTTTAGGTGAATTTGTGATTCCCTCCTTGCTCGGTGGCGCAGAGAACCTGATGATTGGGCGGGTTGTATGGGATGAAATGTTCAGCAGCAACAACTGGCCTCGCGCAAGTGCTTTGTCGGTGGTCATGATCTTGGGTATCGTTGTGCCCTTGGCTTGGTACAACCAGCGTTTGGCGCGAAAAGTAGAGCAGGAATCATCCTGATGCACACACAAGGCTGGCGCAAATACATAGGTCGATTTTGGCTGGTGGGGGTGTTTGGTTTTTTTTACCTCCCCCTGCTTTTTCTGGTCACTTTCTCTTTCAACAGCACACGCCAAGACAGCGTGTTCACGGGATTTTCTCTGCGCTGGTATGTAGCATTGCTCAATGACAGCCGGTTGGTCGATGGCTTTTTCTTGTCTTTCAACGTTGCCTTGCTGAGCGCTACGCTGGCCACGGTTTTGGCGACCTTGGCCGCCTTTGCCTTGGTGCGTTTTGGTCAATTCAAAGGGCGTACCTTGTTCAATGCCATGCTCAGCTCCCCGTTGGTCATGCCTGAAGTGATCATTGGTCTGTCACTGCTCCTGCTGTTTGTGGGCATGGAGCGCATGATGGGTTGGCCAGAACGTGGCGCATTGACCATCATTTTGGGGCATGCCTTGCTCGGCATGGCATATGCCTGTGTTGTGATTCAATCCCGCCTGAAAGAGATGGACCGCTCGATTGAAGAGGCCGCTTTGGATTTGGGTTGCAAACCTTACCAAGTTTTTTTCTTGGTCACCCTGCCCAATATGTCGCAAGCACTGGTGGCCGCTTGGCTGCTGACCTTTACCTTATCGTTTGATGACGTGGTCATTTCGGAGTTCTTGGCTGGCCCTGGTGTTACCACACTGCCGCAGGTTATTTTCAGTTACGCTAGGCGCGGCGTGAACCCGTCTATTTATGCTGCAGCAACCTTGCTGATGGTGGTCGTCACCCTGGCTGTTGTGATCTATGGGATTCATACCGCCAGACAGCAAAGACGCGCTGCTGTTCGGCCAGAGGATTGATCAACTGCCCAAAGTGAAGATGCTGAGCACCGCCGTGATCACAATGCCTGCCACAAAACCCAATGACAACAGCAAAATAGTCTGAAGTGTTTGGTTGGTTTTGCGCTGTGCGTGCAACAAGGACAACAGTTGCTTGCGTTCATCTTCATGGTCACGCTGCAAAAAAGAATGCACCAAACGCGGTAATTCAGGCAACATTTTGGCCAACTGCGGGGCTTCTATTTTGAGTTGATTCCACAAGCGTTGGGGCCCGACTTGCTCCAGCATCCATTTCTCCAAAAATGGTTTGGCAGTGCTCCACAAATCCAAGTCGGGGTCCAGTTCTCGACCCAAGCCTTCGATGTTGAGCAGCGTCTTTTGCAGCAAGACCAGCTGCGGCTGAATTTCAACCTGGAATCGGCGAGAAGTCTGAAACAGCCGCATCAACACCATGCCCAACGAAATTTCTTTCAGCGGTCGGTCAAAGTAAGGCTCGCAGACAGATCGAATAGCAGACTCAAGTTCGTCGACACGGGTGTTGGCTGGCACCCAACCTGACTCGATATGCAATTGCGCCACCCGCTTGTAATCGCGGCGAAAAAAAGCATTGAAATTTTGCGCCAGGTATTCTTTGTCAAACTCGGTGAGCGTACCCACGATGCCAAAATCAAGCGACACGTATTGGCCGAAGGTTGCCGGTGCCACACTGACTTGGATATTGCCAGGGTGCATGTCTGCATGGAAAAAACCATCCCTGAACACCTGTGTGAAGAAAATGGTGACGCCATCGCGGGCCAGCTTGGGGATGTCAACGCCCGCATTTCTCAAACCTTCAATCTGGCTGATCGGCAAACCATGCATCCGCTCCATGACGATGACTTCTTGGTGGCAATACTCCCAGACCATTTCAGGAATCAAAACCAGATTGAGGCCTTGCATGTTTCGACGCAACTGTGTGGCATTGGAGGCCTCACGCACCAAATCGAGTTCATCGTGCAAGTATTTGTCAAACTCAGCCACCACTTCCCGTGGCTTGAGCCTTTTGCCATCTGTCGACAGTCGGTCAAGCCAAACTGCCATGGTGTGCATCAACTCGAGGTCTTTGTTGATCACCTTGAGCATGCCTGGTCTGAGTACCTTGACTGCAACCTCTCGTTCAATGCCCTGTGCATCGCGCAGCTTAGCGAAATGCACTTGGGCGATAGATGCGCTGGCAACTGGGGTGCGTTCAAACTGACTGAAGATCTCGTCCACCTGACGGTCAAATGCACGCTCAATCGTGGCCACTGCAATGTCTGATGGAAACGCAGGCACTTGGTCTTGCAACTTGGCCAGTTCATCGGCAATGTCATTGGGCAGCAGATCTCTGCGCGTGGACAAAACTTGTCCGAGCTTGACGAAAATCGGGCCCAGGTGCTCCAACGCTTGACGCAATCGTTGTCCTCTGGGCGCATTCAAATTTCGACCCAAAGGGATCAATCGGGTGAGTGTTTTCAGCCAGGGTTGTTTGAAACTCGACAGCAAGAGTTCATCAAGGCCGAACCGCAAGACGATCCAAACGATGAATACGCCCCGATAGATTCGGGTCATTTGCGACTCAACCCGCTCAGGGCTTGCAAGACCCGATTGGCAACGCTCACCATCTGGTGGGCCATGGCGTCTCCCAGGACACGGGATAAATCTTCTTCGATATCCCAACGCACGTGGTCGACCAGCCAATTGATCTCAGCAGCCAAGATCACATCCCCCTCGATTCGCATGGCGGGCTTGATGCCTTGCCGCAAACCTTGCACCAGCGCCAGTGGCGAGTCTTCTTGAATGTGCAATGTCAAGTCAGCAGGCGCCTCGGCCAGTGAACGAGAAAACAAACCTGCTGGTGTGACTTGCCAATGCAATTGGTGAGAGCGCCAGTACAAACCTATTCGGCGCCCCTGTTGCCTTCGCAATCGGTCCACCGCAGCAGGCTCTTGGGCTAAAACATGGTTGAGCACAATCACGCATTTGTCCTGCAACTCGTCGAGCAACCATGCAGGCGGTTTTTGCTGTAGCAAGAAGTTGCTAAGTTGGACAGAAAGTTCTGCAAGGGGAATTGCGGTTGCCATGAATCAGCTGCCCAAAATGGTTTTGCCCTGGAAGGGCGGGATTGTGCAATTATTGCAAGGCTTGCACACCCGCTACCAACCAGCCAGTTTGGCCTTCTTTCGGACGCGTCATGTTCCACACTTCACGGAAAGGGCTGGGTCCTGCATGCATTTCTTCGCGAATCATGCCGGAGAACTCCACGCTTGCCATATAACCTTGTCCTAAATCTTCAATGCCCAGCAACTGCGCTTCCAGCATCACCACCTCTGTGGTGTTAGGGCCTTGGATCAACTCGGCACGCTCAGACAGTTGGGATTGAATCTCGATCAACATGCTGTCGGTCATCATGGCGCGAAGCGCAGCGATATCCGCCCGGTCCCAGGCTGCTTGCAAGGTGATGAAATTGTGCTTGGCGGCGCTGATAAAGCCGGGTACATCAAAGTCTGACGGGATATGCCAGTTGCTGCCGTGACCAAGCAAGGCCGACCCAATGCGTGTGTTGAATGGGGAGGGCGCAGCGCTGTTTTCAAACTCGGTGGTGCTGCTTTCCCAAGGCCGCGCTGAGGCATCATTGCCTATTTTCGAGGGGTTGTACTGTCGCATCTGATCGGGATTTTGAGCACTGCCAGCGCCCGCAAAGGCATGCGTGTTTTGGCTGACACGCCGGCGCATGAACATGCCCACCGCCACCATGAGCGCCAACGCAATCAAACCAAACATCAGGAACTGACCAAACTCTGCACCAAAGCCCAGGGAATGAGCCAACCAAGCCAGCCCCAAACCCGCAGCCAGACCACCCAGCATGGCGCCCCAAGGACGCCGCGGCGATCCAGCAACAGTCGAAGGCGTTGTGGCCGCTGTTGCATTTTGTGAGGGTGTTGTGCTGGTGCGGTTGGCCTCGCGTTGCGACACATTGTTGGACTGTTTGCCAAAAGATTTGCCGCCACCCAAGCGCCTGGCCGCATCGGCATGCAAGCTGGTGAGGGACAAAAGGCAGACCAAAACAAAACTGGCTATTTTCATAAGACGATGACTCCCCAACAAAATCAACAGTTCTTCACTGACATTGGATGCCCACATGCAAAGCCACCACACCCAAGGACAGGTTGTGCACATCCACATGCGCGAAGCCATTGGCCTGCATCAAGGCCTTCAAAGTTTGCTGATCTGGATGCATGCGGATCGATTCGGCCAAATACCTGTAGCTGGCATCATCATTGGCCACCATTTTGCCAAGTCGCGGCAGGACTTGAAAGGAATACCAGTCATAGACCTTGCTGAGTGGTGGGGCTACTTTGGAAAATTCCAACACCAGCAGCTTGCCACCAGGCTTGAGCACCCTCGCCATCTCGCGCAAAGCACGGTCCTTGTGGGTCATGTTACGCAAACCAAATGCCACACAAACCAGGTCAAACCGCTGGTCAGTGAAAGGTAATTGCTCAGCATCACACACCGATGTGGGCAGCAGCACCCCTTGGTCGGTCAATCGGTCACGGCCCTGGCGCAGCATCGCCAAGTTGATGTCGGTGTGGACCACGCATCCGCTGGGACCCACTTGCTTGGCAAAGGCTTGGGCCATGTCGCCCGTGCCGCCAGCAATATCCAAGACCTGTTGCCCGGCTCGTAGGTTAGCCACCATCACGGTGTAGGCCTTCCATGCACGGTGCATGCCCATGGACATCAGGTCGTTCATGACGTCGTACTTGGAAGCAACCGAGTCAAACACACCTCGGACACGGCGTGCTTTGTCTTGCTCGTCAACGGTTTTAAAACCAAAGTCGGTGGTTGCCATGCTCGCCTTTCAGGTTTGACAAGCCGAACCGCCGCGCTCAGTCATGGGCGCATCGCGATCGACACCCGCCTCTTGCAATCGTTGTTGGTACTGCACCCACAGGGCTTGTTCGTTCAAGCCGAGTTGGTATAGGTAGTCCCATGAAAAAATCCCGCTGTTGTGACCATCGCTGAAGTTGGGTTGAACGCCGTAATTACCGACAGGCTCCAGGGACAAGATGCCCACATGCCTTTTGCCCGTTTGCAGCACCTCTTGGCCAGGGCCATGGCCTTGCACTTCGGCAGAAGGGCTGTAAACCCGAAGCAACTCAAAGGGCAGACGAAACTGGCTGCCATTGTTGAAAGCGATCTCCAAAACCTTGGATGCGTTGTGCAACACGATGTCCGTGGGCACGGGGGTGTGGGCTTGTAATCCTGCCATGGCGACTAGACCAATACCCGTTCGATGCCACCGTTGTTGGCCTTGAGGACATAGTCGGACATCCAGTGGTCTCCCAGTATGTGTTTGGCCATTTCGACCACGATGTAATCGGCTTCGAGCAAACCGTTTTGCAAGTCGTCTTCAAACCGATTCAAGCCCATCATGCAACTCGGGCAAGAGGTCAGCACCTTGACATTGGCTTTGTCATCCACCCATCCTTTGTCGCGCAATTCGGCTTCGCCTGCGCGGATCTCTTGCTCCTTGCGAAACCGAACTTGGGTGGAAATATCAGGCCGTGAATATGCCAAACCCCCACTTTCACCGCAACAGCGTTTGCTCTCAATCACTTGCTCACCGAGCAAAGCCTTGACGGTTTTCATCGGTGCTTGTTGCTTCATAGGGCTGTGGCAGGGGTCGTGGTAGAGGTAGGCTTGCCCGCCCGGCAAGGTGATGTTTTTGCTCAGCAGGTATTCATGGATGTCCATGATTTTGCACTCAGGGAAAATTTTGTCGAACTCATAGCTTTGCAACTGGTCAAAGCAGGTGCCGCAACTGACCACCACGGTCTTGATGTCTAGGTAATTCAAGGTGTTGGCCACTCGGTGGAACAGCACCCGGTTGTCGGTGATGATTTTCTCGGCCTTGTCTTGTTGACCCGCGCCGCGCTGCGGATAACCGCAACACAAGTAGCCAGGCGGCAACACGGTTTGCACACCAGCATGCCACAACATGGCTTGGGTGGCCAAGCCCACCTGGCTGAACAAACGCTCGGAGCCGCAGCCTGGGAAATAAAACACCGCCTCGGCGTCTGCCGTGGTTTGCGCAGGGTTGCGGATGATCGGCACGTAGTCACGGTCTTCGATGTCCAACAAAGCCCTGGCGGTTTTGTTGGGCAAGCCCTTGGGCATTTTCTTGTTAACGAAATGAATCACCTGCGCCTTGACGCTGGCCGCGCCCACGGTGGCAGGCGGCTGAGCGGTTTGGGCGCTACCCAGGCGTCTGAACAAACCGTTGGCTACCCGCTGTGCTTGCATGCCCAAGCGGGTAATGCCGTGTGCCAGGTTGATCGCCTGCGGGTTGACCGTGCCCACCATCCAAGACTGAAAACGCGAGGCCGGCCGAAAACTTTGCTGACCCATCTTGCGCAGCAGATTGCGCATGTTCATGGTCACATCGCCAAAGTCAATCTTGACAGGGCAAGGTGCCGCGCATTTATGGCAGACGGTGCAATGGTCGGACACGTCTTCAAATGCTTCCCAGTGGCGGATGGAGATGCCTCGTCGGGTTTGCTCTTCGTACAAAAAAGCTTCGATCAACAACGAGGTGGCCAAAATTTTGTCGCGCGGGCTGTAGAGCAAATTGGCGCCAGGCACATGGGTGGCGCACACCGGTTTGCATTTGCCGCACCGCAGGCAGTCTTTGATCGAGTCGGCAATCGCCCCAATGTCTGACTGCTGCATGATGAGTGACTCATGGCCCATCAAACCAAAACTGGGGGTGTAGGCCAAACGCAGGTCGGCGTTGCGCAGCAATTTGCCTTTGTTGAATCTGCCATCAGGATCGATGCGGGCTTTGTAGTCCGCGAAGGGCTGCAGCTCTTGCGGGGTAAGGTATTCCAGCTTGGTGATGCCAATGCCGTGTTCACCAGAAATCACCCCATCCAAGGAGCGCGCCAAGGCCATGATGCGGTCAACCGCTTCATGCGCGGTGCGCAGCATCTCATAGTCATCGCTGTTGACTGGTAAATTGGTGTGCACGTTGCCGTCACCGGCGTGCATATGCAAAGCCGCCCACACCCGGCCTTTGAGGACGCGCTGATGCACGGCATCAAATTCTTTGCGCAAGGGTGCAAAAGCCGCACCGCTGAACAAATCGTGCAAGGGCGCGCGAAGCTGGGTTTTCCAACTGGCCCGAAGCTCGTGGTTTTGCAAAGCCAACAAGAGGGTGGCCACATTGTCCAACCAGGACTGCCACAAACTTTGCACCTCTTGGAGCAGCAGCAAGGCTTGGTCGATCCGTTCTTGCAGCAACTCAGGCGAAGGCGTGTCGGTGTCATCATCAGCCAGCCCCAGGGGCAGGGATCCACGGGTGAGCAATTGCATCAAGGCATCGCACAAAGCGATTTTGTTGCGCAAAGACAGTTCGATGTTGATGCGCTCAATGCCGTCGGTGTACTCGGCCATGCGCGGCAAAGGAATCACCACGTCCTCGTTGATCTTGAATGCGTTGGTGTGACGGCTGATGGCCGCTGTGCGTTTGCGGTCCAGCCAAAACTTTTTGCGCGCCTCAGGACTGACCGCCACAAAACCCTCGCCAGTGCGGGCATTGGCCAAACGCACCACCTCGGAGGTGACACGTGCCACCTCGTCCGCATCGTCGCCAGCGATGTCGCCAAACAAAACCATCTTGGGCAAACCGCCGCGCTTGGATTTGGTGGTGTACCCAACCGCCTTCAGGTAGCGGCTGTCCAAGTGCTCCAAACCCGCCAGCACGGTGCCGCTTTGCTGGGCCGCAGTGAACATGTAATTTTTGATGTCGACGATGCTGGGCACAGCCAAATTGGCGGGCCCAAAAAACTCCAGGCAGACGGTGCGGGTGTGGCTGGGCATGCGGTGCAAGATCCAACGGGCGCTGGTGATCAAGCCATCGCAGCCTTCCTTTTGGATGCCTGGCAGACCACTTAAAAACTTATCAGTGACATCCTTGCCCAAACCTACTTTGCGAAAACTGTGGCCTGGGATGTCCAAGCGCTCGTTGCGCACAGGCGTCTTGCCATCAGCCTCGAAATAGCGCAACTCAAAGCTGGCCATGTCAGCATCATGGATCTTGCCCAGGTTGTGGTTGAGGCGAACCACCTCGAGCCATTGGGCATCGGGGGTGACCATGCGCCAACTGGCCAGGTTGTCTAGGGCTGTGCCCCAGAGCACCGCCTTTTTGCCGCCCGCGTTCATGGCGATGTTGCCGCCAATGCAAGAAGCATCTGCGGATGTCGGGTCGACGGCAAACACCAAGCCAGCGCTTTCGGCCAGGTCTGCCACACGCTGCGTGACCACGCCGGCCTCGGTGGTCACGGTCGGCACGGCTTGGCTCAAGCCAGGCAGCAGACAGTGCTCTACTGAACCGATGGCTTGCAGTTTCTCGGTGTTGATGACCACACTTAACCAGGTCAGAGGAATCGCACCGCCGGTGTAGCCGGTGCCGCCGCCGCGCGGCACGATCGTCAGTCCCAGCTCAATACAAGCTTTGACCAGACGGGCCATTTCGGCCTCGGTATCGGGAGCCAGCACCACGAACGGGTATTCGACACGCCAGTCGGTGGCATCGGTGACATGCGAGACGCGACTCATCGCATCGAACTTGATGTTGTCGGGGTGGGTGCATTTGCGCAGCACCCGATTGGCACGTTTGCGCAATTGGCCAACCAGGTCAAATTGGCGGGCAAATGCTTCAACCGCTTGCTGGGCCTGGGCGATCAGGCTGCCAACCAGGTGGTCACGCTCACCGTCACCGACCAGGCGGCGGGTGTTGACCTCGCGCAACCGATGGTGCAGGGCTTCCACCAACATTTCTCGGCGCTTGGGGTTATCGAGCAAGTCGTCTTGTAAATAGGGATTGCGCTGCACCACCCATATGTCTCCCAGCACCTCAAACAGCATGCGAGCGGAGCGGCCTGTGCGTCTTTCGTCGCGCAGAGCTTCCAAGGTTTGCCATGCCTGCGGTCCCAATAAGCGAATCACGATTTCGCGGTCAGAGAACGAGGTGTAGTTGTAGGGAATTTCGCGCAAACGGGGGCCGTCTTGGACAGCCTCCGTCAATGGATGTAATGGCGATGGCGCATTCATAATGTCAATGAATGTTAACCCAGGGTCACGTCAGGCTTGCTTTTTCCTGCTCAATAACCACTGGCTGCTGGCACAAGCCATCACCATGGCGAGGTAAGTGACCATCTTGCCGTCTTGACCGAACCAAAAAATGCCCAAGATCAGCATCAGTGCTCCTGCGGCGCTGTTCAGGAAGAGTCTGCCTCTCCAACCTCGCCAGGCATGGGGCCCGCGCCAAACCAAAGGAGAAACCAGGGTGATCCAAGCGCCAACGGCCAGCGCAGGGGCCAGAAAATTCAAAACGTGCACAATAAGCGACAAACTATCCATGTTTGAAATTTTATAATCTCATTTATGTCTGTATGGGCGCTCGGTCTCAACCATACCACCGCACCACTTGATCTGCGGGGTCGTTTTGCATTTGCTGTCGATCAAATGGGGCCTGTGCTCGCAGGTTTGCGCAACAGCCTTGGCACCCAAACCGAAGCCACCATCCTCTCAACTTGCAACCGCACCGAGATTTACTGCGCTTCACAAGAAATTTCTTTGCCCAAAACCATGGGCTGGTTGGCCGAATCCGGTGGCGTGAGTCCGGAGGTGTTGCACGGCCATGTCTACACCATGCTCGACGATGAAGCTGCGCGCCATGCTTTCCGTGTGGCCAGTGGCTTGGACTCGATGGTGTTGGGCGAACCCCAAATCTTGGGTCAAATGAAAGACGCGGTCAGGGTTGCCCGTGAGGCCGGCGCGTTGGGCTCGACTTTGCACCAAATGTTCCAGCGCTCGTTTGCCGTGGCCAAGCAAGTGCGCAGCTCCACCGAAATCGGTGCGCACAGCATCAGCATGTCAGCCGCTTCTGTCCGACTGGCTGCGCAATTGTTCGAGGACCTCAGCAAAATTCATGTCTTGTTTGTCGGCGCGGGCGAAATGATCGAGTTGTGCGCCACCCACTTTGCGGCCAAAACCCCCATGACCATGACCGTGGCCAACCGCACCCAAGAGCGAGGTGAGCATCTGGCCCAGCAATTTGGCGCACAGGTCATGCGCTTGGCCGACCTGCCCGACCGCTTGCACGAGTTCGACGCGGTCATCAGCTGCACGGCCAGCACCTTGCCCTTGATCGGGCTCGGCGCGGTGGAGCGTGCCCTGAAAAACCGCCGCAATCGGCCCATGTTCATGGTCGATTTGGCGGTTCCCCGCGACATTGAGCCCGAGGTCAAGTCCTTGCGCGATGTCTACCTCTACACCGTCGACGATTTATCGCTGGTGGTTCAAACTGGGCAGGCCAGCCGCCAAGCAGCGGTGGCTGAGGCCGAGGTCATCATTGACGCGGGTGTGCAAAGTTTTGTGCATTGGCTAGACCAACGCTCGGATGTTCCCCTGATTCAACAACTCAACCAACAAGCCGATGCTTGGCGACAAGCTGAGTTGCAGCGTGCGCAAAAATTGCTGGCCAAAGGCGAGCCGATCGAAGCCGTGCTCGAAGCCCTGGCCAAAGGCCTCACCCAAAAAATGCTCCACGGGGCCATGTCGGAGCTGCATGCAGATGACGCACACGCGCGCCAAGAAGCGCGCAGTGCCATCGAACATTTCTTTTTGCGCGCCAGCCGTTAGCTGAGCCGCACCCCCTTATGAAACCCTTCATGCGCGCTCAGCTTGAGCGCTCGGTGCAACGTTTGTCCGAGCTGGATTTTTTGCTGTCCCGCCAAGACATCATGCAAGACATGACCCAATTCATGGCCTTGTCGCGCGAACACGCCGAGGTGGTGGCCTTGGTCCATCCCTACCAAGAGTGGCTGCAACAAAGCCAAGACATGGTGGCGGCGCAAACCATGTTGCAAGACCCGGACCCAGAGGTTCAAGCCATGGCACAAGAAGAAATCGAGCGTGGACAAACCAAGCTCGAGGCTTTGGCGGCGCAGTTGCAACGCATGTTGCTGCCCAAAGACCCGGACGACGCACGCAACGCGTTTTTGGAAATCCGCGCTGGCACAGGCGGCGATGAATCCGCTTTGTTCGCGGGCGATTTGTTGCGCATGTACACCCGCTATTGCGCCAACCAAAGCTGGCGGGTGGAATTCATCAGCGAATCTGCCAGCGAATTGGGCGGCTACAAAGAGGTGGTGATCCGCATCGATGGCGCTGGCGTATACGGGGCACTGAAGTTCGAGTCGGGCGGCCACCGTGTACAGCGCGTGCCTGCCACCGAGACCCAAGGGCGCATCCACACCAGCGCCTGCACCGTGGCGGTGTTGGCCGAGCCTGATGAGGCGCAAACCATCCAGATCAACCCGGCCGATTTGCGGATTGACACCTTCCGCGCCAGTGGCGCAGGCGGCCAGCACATCAACAAAACCGACTCGGCGGTGCGCATCACCCACTTGCCCACGGGCATCGTGGCCGAGTGCCAAGATGGCCGCAGCCAGCACAGTAACAAAGCACAAGCGCTGCGGGTGTTGACCGCCCGCATTCAGGAAAAAGACCGCGCCGAGCGGGCTGCCAAAGATGCTGCCGAGCGCAAAAGCCTGATCGGCAGCGGCGACCGATCCGACCGCATCCGCACCTACAACTTCCCGCAAGGCCGCTTCACCGACCACCGGATCAACCTCACGCTTTACAAACTCTTGGCCATCATGGAAGGTGACTTAGGCGATGTGGTCGAAGCGCTGCAAGTCTATGAAGCCGCCCAGCAGTTGGCAGCTCTGGAAGGCGCCGGTTGAAGATAGCCCAGGTTCTGCAGCAGGCCAAAGCCTTGGGTTTGGATCACCTCGAAGCCCAAACCTTGCTCTTGCATGCGCTCGGGCGCGACCTGCATGACCGCGCATGGCTGCTGATGCACGACAGCGATGAGCCTGGTGTGGCTTCCTTGAACGCCTTCTTGCAATTGGTGCATCGCCGTTTGCAACACGAACCCTTGGGCTACCTGACCGGATGGCAAGACTTCCACGGCTTACGCCTGGCCGTGGATGCCCGGGTTTTGGTGCCACGCCCCGACACAGAAAACTTGGTGGATTGGGCGCTGGAGATCGGGCCAACCAGCCTGCGGGTGATGGACTTGGGCACTGGCAGCGGCGCGATCGCCCTGGCCTTGAAACACGCACGCCCGGACTGGCAAGTCTGCGCGGTTGATGCCAGCCCAGACGCCTTGGCCGTAGCACAGCACAACGCCCTTCGATTGCGGCTGGCCGTGCACTTTGCACACAGCCACTGGTTAAGCGCTGCCCAAGGGCTGTTTGACCTGATCGTGTCCAACCCGCCCTACATCGCCGAGGATGACCCCCACCTACCAGGCTTGGTGGCCGAACCCAGGCAAGCCCTGGTCAGCGGTGCGGATGGTTTGGCAGACATCCGCGTCATCATCACCCAGGCCCAGCCACATCTGAAACCCGGCGCTTGGCTGCTCTTGGAGCATGGGCATGACCAAGCACCTGCAGTCCAAGCCCTGCTCAGGCAGGCTGGATTCGCAAACGTAAAAAGTCGCAACGACCTCGCGGGCATCCAACGCTGCTCCGGCGGTCAGTGGCCAAAAGTGAAATAATCAAGCCTCTGGGGGCATCATGCCCGTATTTCAATTTGGAGCAACAAATGACAGACGTGCATCAACGCATCGACCAATTGGTCAAAGACAACGACATCGTGCTGTTCATGAAAGGCAATGCCAGCTTCCCTCAGTGCGGGTTTTCTGGGCGTGCGGTCCAGTTGCTCAAAGCCAGTGGTGTCGATACCAAAACCTTGACCACGGTCAATGTGTTGGACGACGCCGAGATTCGCCAAGGCATCAAGGAATACAGCAACTGGCCGACCATCCCCCAGTTGTATGTCAAGGGTGAGTTTATTGGCGGCTCGGACATCCTGACCGAGATGTACGAAACCGGCGAGCTGCCCAAACTCTTTGCCGCTTAAAGCTCAGGGCTGCCAGCGCAGCTGTGCAGCCAATACGGCTTGGGGATAAGCCATCTGACCACGGCTACCGTTGTAACGCCCCAAGGCCATCAGCAGGTTTCCCTTCTCCAACGCCAGGTAGTGGCGCAAGATCACGCAGCCAAAGCGCATATTGGTTTGCCACTGGAACAGCACCGCGGCATCCTCCGCCCCTAACTGCCTAGACCAAAACGGCATCACTTGCATCACGCCACGCGCACCTGCGCTGCTGATGGCGAATTTTCTAAAACCACTTTCTACCTCGATCAAACCCATGACCAAAGACGGTTCGAGGCCAGCGCGGCGGCTTTCATACCAAACGGTTTGCA
>CAMCES010000022.1 GCA_945873925.1 Bordetella parapertussis | reverse complement strand
GCAAGACCCAAGCTTGGTCTTGCATCATTTGCCGCAGGCCTTGTATCTCGTCTCCGTGGATCGCCCTGCCCGCCATCACCATCTTGAAGCCGTTGTAGTCCTTGGGATTGTGGCTGCCGGTGATTTGAATGCCGCTGTGGCACAAGGTGTTGGCGGCGTAATACAACTGAGGCGTGGTGACCATGCCGACATCGATCACTTTCACGCCCACGTCCACCAATCCTTGCACCAAGGCTTTGGCCAGCGAGGGCCCACTCAAGCGGCCATCGCGACCGACCGCAACCGTGGTTTCACCTTGCGCCAAAGCTTGGGTGCCAAAGGCCCGACCCAAGGCGGTGGCGAGTTCGGGATGGAGTGCGCTGGGCACCACGCCGCGGATGTCGTAGGCCTTGAAGATAGGGGTGTGTATTTGCATGGTCGGGCATTGTAGGATGCCGTCACGCACGGCAGTCAAAACAGTCACCGGCTTATGATGACCACTCCTTTTGATCGACCAACCCCAGCGCCCACATGACCTCTGTCTCCAAAGCTTTTGCTGATCACCGCCAAGCTTGGCAGATGCCGATCAGCACACCTTTGGGTGGCATGACCCTGGTGGCCACCGAGGCTGGTCTGAGTGGCTGCTGGTTTGACCACCAACGCCACAAACCAAGCCTGCAACATCTGCCCTGGGGGCCCAAGCAACACTGGTTGGGTTTGGCCAAGGAACAAGTCAGGGAATACTTTGCTGGCCATCGCCAGCAGTTTGAGTTGGCCTTGGACGCCCTGAGTGGTAGCGTGTTTCAACAACAGGTTTGGCAAGCCTTGCGGCAAATCCCGTTCGGTCGTTTCAGTACCTACGGCGAACTGGCCCAGCACCTGAACCATGCCAACGGCGCGCGGGCAGTCGGCATGGCGGTCGGGCGCAACCCCTGGAGCATCATCGTGCCCTGCCACCGGGTGGTGGCCGCGAACCGGGCGCTGACTGGCTATGCTGGGGGTTTGGACCGCAAATACAGCCTGCTTCGACACGAAGGCTTGCTGTGATGCACCGCCTGCGGGGAGCTGCTCAGTGGTCTAAGTGACTGATCTCGCACACCAGTTGATTCAAAGGATGGCCACGCTGGGCGAACGCATCCATGATGCTGAAATGGTTCAAGTCTGGGATGACTTGGGCCAGCGGAACACATTGCCGACCCCAGGCGTTCTGAATCAATTGGTTGTGACTTAAAAAGGCCTCGCTCTCCAAGCCCCCCACCACGCTGAAGAGCTGGCTGTTGATGGGCGGGACCATCCAAGCGGGGCTGCATGCCAGCACTTGCTTGTCATCGAGGCGCAGGTCTTTTTGCAGCAGGGGTGACATGCGGACCGAGTCCAGTTCATACAGACCCGAGACCGCGAGCAAGGTTTTGAGCAAGTTTGGCGGCAGGTCTGCTGCGTAAGCGCGCCAATCGCAACCCATCAACATGGCGATGAGATGCCCGCCGGCAGAATGCCCAGCCAGATGGATGCGGTTGGGGTCTCCACCCCAGGTGCTGATGTAGCGCCATACCCAGGCCACAGCTTTGACCATTTGCATGACGATTTGCGGGATGGTCACCGCAGGACACAAGGCGTAATTGGGCACCACCACACACACCCCTTGTTCGGTCAAGGCTGGGGCAACAAAGGAGAAGTCTGACTTGTCCAAAGCACGCCAATAGCCACCATGCAACAACACCAAGACCGGAGCCTTGGCTTGGGACGTGGGGAAGATGTCCAGGGTTTCTTGGGGGCCGCTGCCGTATTGCAGATCGGTCAGACACGGCTGGCTGTCGCGCACAGCCTGGGAATCGGCAGCCCAGCGCTGCAGGTATTGAAGAAAATCAGGCACCAAAGCCTGGTTGTTGTAGGCTTGGTCGTATTGATCAGGTGTCAGCGTGTCCAATGCTTACTTGCTGGTCTGAGCTTGTCGAATGGCAGAGTTGGCGGCATCACCTGCGGTGCCGCCGCCTGCTGGGTTTTGGATCACCAGGCCGAGCAAACGCGCACCGTGTTCGACCGCGATCGAGCCGTAGGAGATGTCGCCATGCACCACCGAGTCTTTGTGGAACTCGACGCGCTCGTGAGCATAAATATTGCCTTCAACCTTGCCCGCGACCATGACGCGGTGGGCTGTGATGTCGCCTGAGACTTCCCCGCTGGGACCGATGGCAATCGTGACCTTGTTGTCTTTGGTGGTTTCGATGTTGCCCACCACCTTACCGTCAATGCGCACGCTATCGACCAACACCACACGCCCGAAAATTTGGGTGGTGCGCCCGATCAGGGTTTCAAACCGCTCTTGAGAACTGGCCAAAGGTTTTTCGCGCAATTTTTCAAACATGGGAACTCCGGTGCGAGGTCAACTTGAGCTCAGTGGCAACATCAGAACCGGATTGATCACCCGGTCTTTGTTGAACACCTCGTAATGCAAATGCGGACCTGTTGAACGGCCGGTGCTGCCCACTTCGCCCAGCACACCGCCGCGCTCGACGACATCACCCACTTGTGCAATGCGCTTGCTCATGTGGGCATAACGGGTGGCAAAACCTTCGGCATGCTGGACTTCGATCACATTGCCGTAGCCTGGGTCCCAACCGGAGCGGGTCACCACCCCTTTGGCAGAGGCCAACACCTTGGTCCCGGTGGCTGCCGTGAAATCCAAACCTTCGTGCATGGCCAAGCCGCCAGTGAACGGGTCATTTCGAATACCAAAACCGCTGCTCACCCGAAAGTCGCCTTGGATCGGGACTCCCGTGGGCAAAGCGCTGAGCCAATCGAGTTGTTTCTCCCAGTGACCTCTTAACTCAAGCACGGCTTGTTGGGTTTGCACAAAGTCTTGCAGGGTCTGGTCAAATTCGATTCCCAAGGGCTGTCTAAACAGTCTTGAGAAAGGACGGGGATCCACCATCGGGCCGCCTTTGTTCTCGTCACGGCGGTTGACTTTGTCGCGCACAACGGTGGGCGTGGCCATTTCCATGAAGCGGTTCTTCATGGTTTCGAGTTGGCGGATTTCGTTGACCGTGGTTTGCATGGATTCACGCAACTGCGACAGGTGATCGCGGTAGACCGACTCCATGCGCTTTTGCTCCGCCTCAGTGGTCACGCCGCCGATGCTGCGCGCCAGGTCGGGGTTGTATTCAACGGCGATCTTGAAACCCACAAAGTGCAGCAAGAAGCCGGAGCCGACCAGGAACACACCGACCACCACAGCCGCGGATAAAACCTTGCGGGTGGTGATCGAGATGGTTCTGACATTTCCGGTGGGCCCTGAAAGCCACATCAACTGCATGCAAAAGTCCTGTGTTCTTATGAGCCCTCAAGCCCGAGTTTATTGGGGATCGACATTCTATGCACAGACCTGAAGCGGTTCAAGTGAAAGTTTACCCTTTATTTACTATAAAGTATTATTTTTTTTAATTCATCAGTTATAAAGAAATAACTGTCTGGTTCCCAGCCAGTCAGCTAAAAAGAACACACTGCTCAAATTGGCAGCCCAAGCCCAAAAAAAACGGTTCAAGCCAAAAAACCAGAACACCAGGAAATGGAAAAAAAGGGCCACTCCGCCAAACAACCAAACCAAGTCATGCAAGAGCAAAACCAATGGGAACACCCCCTCCCACAAAATGAACGCCCAACTGCACACCAGCGCAACGGCTGGGCGGCGAAACACACTGTCAGGCGGCAAGGGGCCATACAAGCCGCTGTTGAGAAACACGGTCAAGGCTTCTCCGCTGCGCCATTCCGCCCGCTTGAGCTTGACCCAGCCAGAGATGAAATACGAGCTCAGGGTATGAATCGCGACATAGCCCAAGCCTGCCGCCCAAGCCAAACCCGGTTCGGTGAACAACATCAGCGCCTGCGCGATCAAGATGCCGGTCAGGCTGATCAAGGTCATGAAATCACTGCCACCGTTGAACGCCCCGCGCCAGCGCACCAAGATCAGCAGTTGCAAGACGAACAACACCACAGCCGAACCGATTTGCGCCCCAGCCACCGCCAACCAGAGGGCAACCAGGCCGCGCAGCCACAGCAAGGCTCGGTAAGGCAGGGGTTGGTATAGCCAGTCCAACATTTGCAAGACCCAAGCAGGGGAGGCAGGAATGTCGGCACGCTGCAATGACCAAGACCACACGCCAGTCGGGTCGGTGCTGTCGGCGATGCGCCAGTTCTCGACGGTTTGCAGCAATAAGCTCAAAGCGCACAGGATCTCCAGGCAACGAATGACGAGTTCACCGCTCAAAGGGGCATCTCCGGACTGCGCAGCACCGTGTCGCTGCTGGCAAAACCACTGGGCAGAGGGCGTTCGAGTCGGATTTCAAGTTGGTATCGCCCTTGGCTCAGGGCAGGCTGCAAATGCCGCATCGCCTGCGCTGCCAAACGACACACCAACTGGTATGACACCAGCCGACTGGCGTCTTGCCCCTCCCCGAGGTCTTTGATGTCACTGGACAAATGGTCCACCAGGTTTTGCGCGGCCAAGGCGCGGTTGCCCCAGGGGTTATGAAACAGTTGCCAGACGCTGCGGGTGCCACGCGGGTAGACCCAGCACCAGTCGCTCCAGGCTTGCCCGGGGGCTTCATAGCGCACATACAAATGGGGCACTGGACCGACCTGGTGATAGAACTGCCAGTTGGGAAAGAAGGCTCTGAACAAAAAGAACCACGGGCCACGCACGGTTTGGCTGCGCCAAAGCAGACCGATCGCCAGCCAAACAAAATAAACCAGAAACAACCATCCGATGGTTGACATAGCCTCTCCTTCAATTGGCAACCATTGTCCCGAAATTGCACCCTATCCGGCTGTGTGCCGGTTGAGGCCGCCCAAGCGTGTAAAGTCAATGCCTGTTGTGTCAGGCTTACCGCTTGAACCCACCGGATACTTTATGAGCGGCCGTTCCAACCCCTTGTCCTTTGAAATCAAAAACGCCAACCTGCCCTTGGTCACGGTTGGAGTCAAGTCCCTGGACCTGGTGCAATTGACCGCCGACCTGCAAACCCGCTTCGGCGACTCCCCTGACTTCTTTGACAACGACCCCAGCTTGATCGACATCCAAGCCACCGACGGTACCTTGGACCTGGGTGGCTTGCTGCAATTGCTGCGCCTGTATCACCTCAATCCAGTGGCCCTCAAAGCGGGCAACCCTGCCCACGAGGCAGCTGCCAGCTTGGCGGGCCTGTTCATTACTGGCGAAGCACGCGTGCTGCCTGCAGCCGCCGCCACTGAGGTGGTGCGTGAAGTGATCCGCGAAGTCGAGGTGCTGCGCGAGGTCGCCGGCGCTGGCCAAAGCGCCCTGGTGGTTGACAAACCCTTGCGTTCGGGCCAACAGGTCTATGCGCGCGGCCGCGATTTGGTGGTGATGGCCATGGTCAACCCAGGTGCCGAGGTGATGGCCGATGGACACATCCATGTGTATGCGCCATTGCGCGGCAAAGCCATTGCAGGCGCAAAAGGCGACACCGGGGCACGTATTTTTGCAGCGAGTTTGGAAGCCGAACTGCTGTCCATCGCAGGCGTTTACCGCACCAGCGACACCCCCTTGCCCAAGGAAGTGGCTGGCAAACCAGCACAGGTGTCTTTGGTTGATGACAAATTGGTGATGCGAGCCTTGTAAACTCTCCGCTTGTCTCCAGCATTGCACAGCGCTTACAGCGGTTTTTTCTCAACAAGGATTTTTTTCGATGACCAAAATTGTCGTGGTGACCTCAGGCAAGGGCGGCGTGGGCAAAACCACCACCAGCGCCAGTTTTGCATCTGGCTTGGCTTTGCGAGGCCACAAAACCGTGGTGATCGACTTTGACGTCGGTTTGCGCAACCTCGACCTGATCATGGGCTGCGAACGCCGTGTGGTCTACGACTTTGTCAATGTCATCAATAGCGAAGCCAGCCTCAACCAAGCCCTGATCAAAGACAAGCATTCAGACCATCTGTATGTGTTGGCGGCCTCCCAAACCCGCGACAAAGAAGCACTGACCCTAGACGGCGTTGAGCGGGTGTTGCTCGACTTGGCTGGCATGGATTTCGAATTCATCGTGTGCGATTCACCCGCCGGCATCGAAACCGGCGCCCTGATGGCGATGCACTTTGCCGACGAGGCGCTGATCGTCACCAACCCTGAGGTTTCCTCGGTGCGCGATTCAGACCGGATTTTGGGCATGCTCGGCAGTAAAACCCTGCGCGCCATCCAAGGCCAAGAGCCGATCAAAGAGCATTTGCTGATCACCCGCTACAACCCCACCCGGGTGCAAGACGGTCAGATGCTGTCGATCGAAGACATCCAAGACATCTTGCGTATTCCCTTGATTGGTGTGATTCCCGAATCCGAAGACGTGCTGCAAGCTTCCAACCAAGGTGTGCCAGCCGTGCTGCTGGAGAAAAGCGATGTGGCCGAGGCCTACAAAGACTTGGTTGACCGCTTTTTGGGCAAGGAAGTGCCCTTGCGTTTCACCGAAGCCGCCAAGCAGGGCTTGTTGCAACGCGTCTTTGGTCGGAGGTAAGCAGCATGTCCTTACTGACTTTCCTGATTGGTGAAAAGAAAAAAACCGCCAGTGTGGCCAAAGAACGTCTGCAAATCATCTTGGCACATGAGCGCTCTGACCAAAACGCCCACCAACCCGACTACCTGCCAGCTCTTCAACGCGACCTGATCGCCGTGCTATCCAAGTACGTCAACATCGATCCCAGCGACATCAAAGTCAACCTCGAGCGCCAAGACAACCTAGAGGTACTGGAAGTCAAAATCGAGTTGCCAGACGCGCGCTGAAGCTCCCCCACCCTGCAAAGCGGCAAACGGTTTCAACCGGTGTCGCTTTTTTCATGGGCGCGTGCATCTCAGGCGGAAAACCACGCGTGAACACGGATGAACCTTAGTGAATCACATATTCATGCGATTCACTGAGCGGGAATGGTCTAGAAAATCGGCAAATGTTTACGGCAATTGACACCAGACCTGCCATGACCTGAACGCCACTGCCCCCTTGCCCGAACCGCTCGCCACGCTTGACAACCCTTCTGTATCCCCACACACCGATGCGTCACCCCGACACGCCCTCATCTAGCCACCTGTTGCAAATCATTTGTCAGCTCCACGACTGGGAAAACCAGCACCTCGAATTGGCCCATTCGCAGGCAGGCCGCTACCTCTACCTCAATATCGCCAAGCAACTAAAGGACAAGGATGAAGGGGCCACCGCTTTGCTCAAAGGCATCTACCACAACCATGACCTGAGCGAGCGCGCATTGCGCTACAAACTGCGGGAATTTGAATCAGAGGGTTTGATCGCCTTTGAAACAAGCATGGCCGACAAACGCTCCAAGCGGATCTTGCCCTCTGACAAGCTGATGGATGCCATGCAAGCCCATGCAGACGAATTTAAGCGTCTGCTCGAGCAGCACTTCCTGATTCTGCCCAATACCAAAACATGAATTTGCCTGTGCCAGACCTGCTTGGATGGTTGTCATTGGCCTTGGTGCTTGTCACCCTGGTATACCTTTGGCGCAAAGCGCGTCACCAGCAAGTGAAGTTGCAGGCGCAGCTGTGCGAAACCCAGGATAGCAAGCAGCGCCTGCAAGCCTTTCTAACCTCCATGTCACACCATTTGCGAACCCCGCTCAACGGCATCATGGGCTATGCAGAATACATCCACAGCAGCTCGCAGGAACCCATGGTGCAATTCACCTCCAAAATCATTTTGGAAAACAGTGTGTATATGCTGCACCTGACCAATGGCTTGTTGGACTTGTCCCAAATCCAAGAAGGCAATCTCAGCTTGTCCAACACTTCGTTTGAACTGCCAGACCTGATTGACTCCCTCAAAGCTTTGCACCAAGTCCGCGCCGACGAGGCCAGCATTGCCTTATTTACCAAAATTACGACAAACACGCCTGTGCTGATGAAGGCAGACCCGTACCGGGTACGTCAAGTGCTCAACAACTTGCTGGACAACGCCTTGAAATTCACCCCAGCCCAAGGGCAGGTGGTGCTGTCGGTGACTCCATCAGCCAACGGCCGCTATGTGACCTTTTCGGTTCAAGACAGTGGTCCAGGCATACCGTCCGAGGTGCAGACAAACCTGTTCAAGGAAGACATCCGCAACCCATCGACTTTCGTGCTTCGACCAAAGCAAGGTGCGGGCATGGGCTTGTTGCTCAGCCACCACTTGGTCCGACTCATGGGTGGCACCCTGGACTTCTCCACCCAGGCTGGGCAAGGCAGTCTGTTCTTTTTCACCCTGCCATTGCATGCAGACAACCCGAACTGAGCCATGACCTCTTTGAATGTGCTGGTGGTCGACGACAACCCCACCAACCGATTGTTGCCGGGCTTGTTTTTAAGCCCTCTGGGCCACCGGGTGAGTGAGTGCGACAGCGCAGACCAAGCCCTGGCCTGGTTGGCCAACCACCCCTGCGACCTGGTGTTGTTGGATATTTCCATGCCCTTGGTCAGCGGCTTGGAGCTGTGCCAGCAGCTCAGGCGGCAAGCCAGCTTGAAACACCTCAAGATCATTGCCTACACCGCGCACGCCGTGCCCCATGAGGTGCAACTGCTGAGGGACGCTGGTTTCGATCAGGTCTTGATCAAACCCATCCGCAGCCAAGACCTGTTTGAGGCGATTCAGGTTTAGCAAAGACTTGCCAGCCCTGCCAGAGCCTGCATGAGCCGACTGTGACTCAAATATCCGCCAGGGCCGTATTCAGGTGGTTTCGCCAGCCAATTCGATGTGGTGCAAAGCATCGGTGGCGCGGTCTTTGTACGTCAGGCCGCTGCAATCAGTTCAGGCTCGACCTTGGGCGGGTGACCACCCGTCAAAGCAGGGCCAACACCAAGGAGGTGAATTCATGTTCCAAAGGAATCGCCTGATGAAGATTCGGGTTAACCCTGAGTTTGTCTCGGTTTTGGCGATGGTGATTGCCTATGCATACCAGCCAGATGCCCTGGGTCACTGATGCTTGTGGCAAAGGCAAAAAAAACCCGGCGCACAGGCCGGGTTGGTATCGCAAGCTGAGGGCTTACTGGCTGTCGCGGCCGTTGTTCATGGCCAGTTGGGATTCACACGCGTTGTTGGTGACTTTGACATCGTGTTCGATCATCGGCTTGTAAAAAGAGAGGCTGTCAAAGGTTGGCTCTGCGGCACGGGCAGGCAAGCGGCCACTGACCGTCAACACAGCAAAGTCTGCCAAGGCCAAAGAACCGTTGGCGCAGTTGACCACGTAATCAATTTGTTGAACGCCGCTCGCGCCCATGTCATGGAACTCGCGAACCTTGGTCAGGCCCTTGGTGCTGTTGGCGACCACGGACCAGGTGGTTTTGTTCATGGCAACCATCACGGTTTGGTCTTTGGAAGTGACCACAGCAAGATTGTCTGTGTTGGCGGCGAAGGCCGATTGCGCGAGAACCAAAGCTGCTGCAAAGACGGTGGACTTGATCATGTGAACTCCTAGGTTGTTGAACATTGCGGTTTTTTTTGAACCGATGGATGTAATGTAGCGGATGAATCCCTTTTGACGAAGTTAAAAACAGGTCAAAAGACAATTTATCAGGGGTTACACTGATTTTCTATTTTAAAGTGAGTCAATATCAGTTCAAATGGTGTCAAAATCCTAATTTAAACCTCTACGCAGGGCAGAAAGACGAATGTCGCAATGGAAAAGGCTCAGATGGCCTCAACCAGTCTGCAAAAATCTTGGGCACTGATGTTGGCGTAACTGCCTTTGACCAGATGGACGACAGATGCGTCCAGGTCCGCCTCGATCGTCAAGGTAAAGGTGAACTTGGCGTGGGGCGCAGACACAGGGCTTTTGAATTCCAGGGGGATGCTGACCACGTTGAGTTCGCAATCACGGCGAACGATGCTCACCTCGATGTGACCGGCTTTGGCCAGGCCCAACAGATAAGCCTTTTGCGGGTCCGTTAAACCAGCCTGCAGTTCGGGCGACAACATGCCAGCGTTGATGGCGCGGTACACCACATACAAATTGCCTTTGTCAGTCAACTGGTCTTCGGTGTATTTGGTCGCGAGGTCTTGCTCAACAGCATAAAAAATTTCTTCTAACTGAGAGATCAGGTTGGTTTGCTGCAAAACCAGATCGGTCAGCTTTTGTAGCATCCGACTTTCCATATCTGGGGGCACTGGGCGCATGGCGGACTTTCGAAGATGAGCAAGTGGTTTGATAAAAATGCGCTCAAACCCTGGTGCTTGTGGTTGAACTTTAATATTGATTCACATCATCGTCAGAAATACTTTGATCAGATGGCCTTTTTGAAATTCTTCGAGTGACAAGAATGACCATGACTGAAACAATGGCAAAAATCATCAAGTCGCGATTGAAACTCAATCCTTCAAACAGGTATTGAGCAATTGCAACCGCAAAAGCTGCAATGCCCATGCCTAGAAAAATGTAAGTCAGCGTAAACATCTCAATGATGATCAGGGAAATGCCAACAATGATTGAGATCTGATAGAACTCCATGCTCATATCTTGCCCATGATTTTTCCAATGGTTCCGCTCAGCGAAGACAACACATCGCTTGGAATCATGATTAACTTTGTGTTGTTGCCTAGCGCTAAGTCTTTCACTGCAGATGCTTGTATTTTCTTTATTTCAAACTCGACTGCACTTTCGCCGCCGTTTGAAATTGCTTTGGATACCGCATTGACTGCGTAGGCTTCTGCATCGGCAAGAATCTTCTTTGCCTCTGCCTGCTTTTGTGCTGTGTAGAGTTCCGCATCTGCTCTGAGTTGGGCTGCTTGCTTTTCACCTTCTGCATTGGTAACGGTACCTCTTCTGACCCGCTCTGCATTGAGTTGAATTTGCATGGCTTGTTTGGTTGCCGCGTCAACTTCAATTTCGGTCACTTCAACTCTGGTGAGTTTGATTCCCCATTCCGCTGCAACATGCTCTAGCTCTGTTTCAATTTCATTTGCAATGTGTTTGCGATTGGATTGAACACCGTCTAAGTCAGTTTTGCCAATGACGCTTCTGACTGTTCCATTGATGATTGTTTTGATACCAAGTTGAAGGTTCTCGATCCGGTACATTGTTCTGGATGGATCAATGATGCGATACAAAATTGCCAGCTCAACTGAGATGGGTACGTTGTCATGGGTAATGGCATTGATTGGATCAGGCGGTAACTGCGTCTCTTGTGCTGAAACTTTGAATGCAATTTTTTCTAAAAACGGTATCGTTAGTTGAAATCCAGCATTCAAAGTCCTGCTGTACTTTCCAAGACTTTCGATCACCCAGTTTTGCGATTGTGGAACGATGTTTATAGATAACCACAAGGCAACCACTGCCAAAAGCAATACAAACAAATATACAAATGTTGAAAATTCCATGTCAACTCCCAGTTTCTGTGATTACCGAAACAGACAACAACGTTTGAATTGTTGAGATATCTGTCCTGAAATGGCTCATACGCAAATGTAGCTCAGTACCTCCGGCAGTTTTGGTATGGCTGTCAGCGGTGTCTTCTGTATTTCGTGATTCTGCTGGCATAGCAACTTCAACAGTCAGCAAGAGACGCAAGACTCAATGCCGTTGGATATTTCAAAATTTCCCATCAAGCCTTGCGGTTGCCCAAAAAGAGTCAACACGATCGACTTGTTCAAGCCAGCTTGCGCGGCATGCGCTGTATTGGCTTGCCAGCGAAATCACTGTAGGAAGAAATCTGCTTGGCAAAGCCACCCCCTAAGCCTGTGAATCATGTTTTGCTACATGTAATTTATAAAGCTGCGCCGGTCGATGAGCACCCCCCGACCGCATTTGTTTATAAAGCAACAAACAGGAGATTCATATGAGCAGTTATGACGTGATCGGCGACATTCACGGGGAAGCCGGTAAGCTTGAAGCATTGCTCAAGCATCTTGGATACACAGCATTGGGCAAGGGATACAAGGCCCCACAAGGTCGCCAGGCAGTGTTTTTGGGGGATCTCATTGACCCAGGTCCAGGTCAGATTCGGGTCCTTGAAATCTTTCGTGACATGGTGGATTCAGGCAATAGCCTTCGCATCATGGGGAACCATGAGTTCAATGCCATTGGATTTGTCGTTGACGACCCACTGAACCCCTCAGAAGCTCTCCGCCCAAATAGAGGCGACACCCAAAAGTGTGCCAGGCACCGGGAACAACACAATGCGTTTTTGGAACAAGTCGGGCAAAACGCCGACCAACACAGATCATGGGTAGATTGGTTCAGAACCCTGCCCGTCTTCCTTGACCTTGGTGGCATCCGGGTTGTGCACGGGTGCTGGGATGGGGAAAGCGAGCTTAGCAACGACAAATTGGCTTGGTACCCAAATAAGCCCAATAAATGCTTGATATTTGGCGGAAACGAAGGGATTCGAACCCTTGATGAGGCTCAACACCCCATACTCCCTTAGCAGGGGAGCACCTTCGGCCACTCGGTCACGTTTCCAGCTGATTTAATTATGCCTGATTCTGCTCTAAGTCAAAGGCTTTGTGCAGGGCGCGCACCGCCAGCTCCAAATACTTCTCGTCAATCACCACCGAGGTTTTGATTTCGCTGGTGGAAATCATCTGGATGTTGATGCCTTCTCCGCTCAGGCAAGCAAACATCTTGCTGGCCACGCCCACATGGCTGCGCATGCCAATGCCCACGATGGACACCTTGCAAATCTTGTTGTCACCCAACACCTCGGGCGCACCCAACTCGGGCAGCACTTTGGCTTTGAGCAGTTCCATGGCGCGGGCATGGTCGTTGCGGTTGACCGTGAAGCTGAAATCCGTCAAGCCACCCTTGCTGATGTTTTGGATGATCATGTCGACCTCGATATTGGCCTCGGCCACTGCGCCCAAAATTTGGTAGGCGATGCCGGGTTTGTCGGGCACGCCAATCACAGAGATTTTGGCTTCGTCGCGGGTGAAGGCAATGCCAGATACAACGGCTTGTTCCATTTGTTCGTCTTCCTCAAAAGTGATCAAGGTGCCAGACTTGGCCTCCTCTTGGATGTCGATGTCCCAGGGCGTGAAGCTCGAGAGCACACGCAGGGGCACTTTGTATTTGCCTGCAAATTCCACCGAGCGGATTTGCAGCACTTTGCTGCCCAGCGATGCCATTTCCAGCATTTCTTCAAAGCTGACGGTGCGCAGCCTGCGGGCTTCGGGAACCACGCGCGGATCGGTGGTGTACACGCCATCAACATCGGTGTAAATCAAACATTCAGCGGCCTTCATGGCAGCGGCCACAGCCACGGCGGAGGTGTCTGAGCCACCACGGCCCAAGGTGGTCACATGGCCTTGTGGGTCCACGCCTTGAAAGCCGGTGATGATGACCACTTTGCCGGCGCTCAAATCGGCACGCACACGCTTGTCATCGATCGATTCGATGCGGGCCTTGGTGAATGCGCTGTTGGTGTGGATCGGCACTTGCCAGCCCGAGTAACTGACAGCAGGGATGCCTTCGGCTTGCATGGCAATGGCCAGCAAGGCGGATGAGGCTTGTTCGCCCGTGGCGGCCAAGGCGTCGAGTTCGCGCAAGTGGGCATCGGTGTGGGCGCTGCCGCCGAGTTCATTGGCCAAACCCAGCAATCGGTTGGTTTCGCCACTCATGGCAGAGGGCACGACCATCATCTGGTGCCCGGCCCGGGCCCATTTGGCCACCCGTTTGGCCACGTTTTGTATGCGTTCGGTCGAGCCCATGGAGGTGCCGCCGTATTTATGAACGATGAGAGCCATCTTGTAGAGGTACGCGTCTGGAAAAACTAGAAATTGTACCAATCGAGCACTGCACCACTGCGCCTGACAAAGCCCTCACCCACTTTGATATCTATCTGATGGCCGCGGGTGGTACAGGCTTGTATTTGCACTTGCAAAGCGTCCAATTGCCGGGTGCTGACCTGCACACCGCGCTGGGTCAACCAGTGGCGCAGCAGGTTAGCCTGTCTGGCAAGGCTGAGTGTTTGCAATCGGGCAATGCTTGGCGGCGAGCCCACGGCATGCATATCTTGCAGGGCCAATTCGCCAAGCAATACTTGGGCTTGGGCGGCGTGGCGAGCGCTGCGGGCAAAGGTTTGTCGAAACGCAGGAAAGGCCTGTTGCAGCACTGGCAAGAGTTGATGACGGATTTTGTTGCGGGTGAAATGGGTATCCGCATTGCTGGGGTCTTCCACCCATGGCACTTGCAGCTGGGTCAACCATGCCCGCAATGCGCTGCCCGGCACCTGTAGCCAAGGTCGGTGGATCACCAAGCCATGGCGCGCCGATCGCTCAGGCATGGCAGACATGCCCGGCAAGCCTGCCCCGCGGGACAAAGCCAGCAACAATGTTTCCACTTGGTCATCGGCATGTTGCGCCAGCGCCAGGTCTTTCACTTGTCCACCCCAATGGCTTTGCAGTACCTGAGCCAATGCCGCGTAGCGGGCTTGTCTGGCGGCGTCTTCGGGGCTCTCACCTGCCGCGTGTTTGGCGTTGACGGCATGCACCACCAATGGCAGTTCCAACCCAGCACAGAGTTGTTCGCAATGGCGGGCAAAGCTGTCGGCTGCAGATTGCAAACCATGGTGGATATGCACGGCTCTGACCTGCCCTGGCCATTGTTGGGCGCAGGCCACGAGCAACGCCGTGGAATCTGCGCCGCCGCTCAACGCAACCGCAAAGGGCTGCTGGGGTTGGAAATGGTCGAGGCTCAGGTCCGCCGGCAGCGCGACCTGTCGCATGACATCAACGGCTGTCGGCTTTGGTGTCGATGAATCGGCCATAGCTTTGCAGCCGCTCATACCGACGCTCAAGCAACTCTTTGACTTTCAAGTCACTCACTTGTCGCCAAGCGTCGTTCAAACCGCGCTTGAGCTGTGCGGCCATTTGCTTGGTGTCTCGGTGTGCCCCGCCCACAGGCTCGTTGACGATTTTGTCGATCAAGCCCAGGGCCTTCAAACGGTGTGCTGTGATGCCCAAAGCGTCAGCGGCATCTGGTGCGCGGTCAGAGGTTTTCCACAAAATCGAGGCGCAGCCCTCTGGGCTGATGACCGAGTAAATCGCGTACTGCAGCATGACCAATTGATCGGCCACGCTGATGGCCAAGGCGCCGCCCGAACCACCTTCGCCAATGATGGTGGTGATGATCGGTACTTGGAGTTGGGCCATTTCAAAAATATTGCGCCCAATGGCTTCTGACTGGCTGCGCTCTTCGGCATCAATGCCGGGAAACGCGCCGGGCGTGTCTACAAACGTGAACACGGGCAGGTTGAATTTTTCGGCGGTCTTCATCAATCGCAGCGCTTTGCGGTAACCCTCGGGGCGGGTCATACCGAAATTGCGGGCGGTGCGCTCTTTGGTGTCGCGCCCTTTTTGCTGACCGATGACCATGCAGGCATTGCCATTGAAACGCGCCAGACCACCGACGATGCTCAAGTCATCGGCGAAGTGGCGGTCGCCGTGCATCTCCACAAAATCAGTGAAGAGGTCAGCGATGTAGTCCAGGGTGTAGGGGCGTTCTGGGTGACGAGCTATTTTGGTGATTTGCCAAGGTGTCAGGTCACTGTAAATGTCTTTGGTGAGTTGCAAGCTTTTTTTGGACAGCTGCTCAATCTCTTCGGAGATGTCCACCGCGGATTCAACTTGCACGTAGCGCAGTTCTTCAATCTTGGTTTCGAGCTCGGCAATGGGTTGCTCAAAATCGAGGAATGTTTTCTTCGCCAATCGGGTCTCCTTGATCGCAGGGCTTGGGCCGGTTCAGTAAGAAACAGGCTGCGGGTCCAGCGAGCGCCAAATATACCAAGTTGCGACACTGCAATAAGGCGCCCAGGCCGAGGCCACTTCCCGCGCATCACTTCGACTGACTGCTTCGCCAGAGAAATAGTTGTGGCTGATGCCATTGATCAAACCCACATCGTCCAACGGCAAGACATTGGGGCGAAGCAAATAAAAAATCAAAAACATCTCCGCGGTCCAACGACCGATGCCGCGTATGGCCACCAACTCATCAATGATGGCCTCGTCATCCATCTCGGCCCACTGGCGGGTATGCACCGTGCCGTTGGAGAAATGCAGCGCCAAATCCACCAGGTATTCCACCTTGCGGGCAGACAGCCCGGCTGTGCGCATGTCATCGACTTTGAGCTTGAGCACAGCGGCAGGCGTGAGGGTTTTGGTGAGTGCTGCATAACGCTCCCACACCGCTTGTGCCGCTTTGACCGAAATTTGCTGGCCGACGATGCTGCGTGCCAGCGTGATGAAAGCATCCCCCCGCGACTCCAGGCAGACATCGCCAAACTGAGGGATCAGCCGGCGCATGACCCGGTCTTTTTTGGCCAAGTGCTTGCAAGCCTCGTCCCAATAAGCCGGCTTGATGCGCTTGACTGGCAATGGACGCGCTGACATCAGGCACGCTCCCACTGGGTGCCTTGCGGCGAGTCTTTGAGAACGATGCCCCGCGCCCACAATTCGTTGCGAATGCGGTCAGCTTCAGCGAAATTTTTGGCCGTCTTGGCAGCTGCTCTGGCTTGAATCTGGTGTTGGATGCTGTCTTCATCTATGCCAGCCGCACCGGCTTGTAAAAACGTTTGTGGGTCCTGCTGCAGCAAGCCCAACACGCCGGCCAAGCCTTTGAGCAAACCACTGAGCGCGGCCGAAGGCTGGCGGTTGATGTCTGCGGCCAGCTCGAACAAAACCGCCACCGCTTCAGGTGTGCCAAAGTCTTCGTCCATCGCCGCTTTGAAGCGGGCTGCGTGTGCTTGGTTCCAGTCAATGGTGATCGCGTCAGGTTTGACCGCATGCAAGGTGGTGTAGAGGCGCTTGAGGGAGGCGCGGGCATCGTCCAAATGCACATCGCTGAAATTCAAGGGGCTGCGGTAGTGACTGCGCACCACAAAGAAGCGCACCACCTCAGGCTCATAGACTTTCAAGACATCGCGGATGGTGAAAAAATTGCCCAGGCTTTTGGACATCTTGACGTTGTCCACGTTGATAAAGCCGTTGTGCATCCAAACCGAGGCCATGGGCACGCCGTGCGCACCTTCGCTTTGGGCAATTTCGTTTTCATGGTGGGGAAACTGCAGGTCTGCACCACCGCCGTGGATGTCAAACGATTCACCCAGCAACTCGCAGGCCATGGCAGAGCACTCGATATGCCAACCAGGACGACCGGGGCCATGAGGGCTGTCCCATTTCACATCCGATGGCTCATCAGCTTTGGCGGTTTTCCACAACACAAAGTCGAGTGGGTCTTCTTTGCCATCGAGCACAGCCACCCGCTCGCCTGCGTGCAATTCGTCCAAGGATTTGCCAGACAACTTGCCATAGCCTTGGAATTTGCGCACCGCGAAATTGACATCACCATTCGGAGACTGATAGGCCAAGCCACGTTGCTGTAATTTGTCGATGATGGACAACATGCCCGGCACGTGGTCTGTGGCGCGGGGCTCGGCGGTGGGTCGTTCAATGCCCAAAGCATCTGCGTCTTGGTGCAATGCATCAATCATGCGGTCGGTCAAGGCGCGGATGGTTTCGCCGTTGTCGGTGGCACGGCGGATGATTTTGTCGTCAATGTCGGTGATGTTGCGCACGTAAGTCACTTGGTAACCCGATTGCTTCAACCAGCGCTGAACCACATCGAAAGCCACCATGGAACGGGCGTGGCCAATGTGGCAAAAGTCGTAGACCGTCATGCCGCACACATACATGCGGACATGCCCAGCTTGCAAAGGCGCAAAAGCTTGCAATGCACGGGTGAGCGTGTTGTGGATGCGCAAGGTCATGAAATTGGGTAATGCTAAAAAAGCGCAACAGGGCGCGTCAGGTCTCTCTACTACAATGAAGCCAGTATATATATAGACAATCCAAACTTGCATCCCGACTTCCCCGGGGTAACGTCAATTCCTGAATGCGCATGACCTTTTTTTTGATTGGCAAAATATTTGCTCCGCGTTTGGCCTTGTGTGCACTGGGCACGGCAGTCATGCTGGGTTCCTTTCCTGTTCAGGCGCAAACCTCCACTGCCCAAAATTTCCAAGGCACGCCTCACGATGAGGTGCAAAAAAGCCTGGTGCAGCGCAATTGGACAAAAGCCATGTGGCTGATCGATGGCTACTTGGAAAATCAGCCACGTGACCCGCAAATGCGGTTTTGGCGTGCCCGATTGCTGCAGCAATTGCAACGCGATGACGAGGCTTTTGATGTTTACGTGCAGTTGTCGCAAGACTACCCCGAGTTGTCCGAGGTCCAAAACAACTTAGGCGTGATGCTGGCGGCACGTGGCAAAATTGAAGAGGCTCAGCAAGCTTTTGCCCACGCCCTGCGCAACAACCCTTCCTACGCCATCGCCCATGAAAACCTTGGCGACGTGCTGCTGCACCTGGCCAAGCGGTCCTACCTCAAATCCCAAGAAACTGGCGGCAACGCCAGCAGTTTGAACAACAAACTCTCTTCCCTTCAACCGGTTTTACAACTCACCCTCACACCACCATGACCACTTTCACACGCCGCGGCCTGATGGCCCTTTTGCTCACCCTCAGCGCGGGCTTGCATGCCCAAACGCCAGCCAATCCCCAAGTGAAATTTGTCACCTCCGCTGGCGAATTCGTGGTGGAGCTCGCCGCGGATACCGCACCCAACACGGTGGAAAATTTCTTGGGCTATGTCAAAAGTGGTCACTACACCGGTACGGTGTTTCACCGAGTGATCAACAACTTCATGATCCAAGGGGGCGGTTACGACGCCAAGTACCAGGAAAAGTCCACCAAAGCCCCAATCAAACATGAAGGCGTTGAGGCCAAAGCCAAGGGCGGCTTGCGCAACACCATGGGCACGCTTGCCATGGCCCGCACCAACAACCCGCATTCAGCCAGTGCGCAATTTTTCATCAACGTGAAAGACAACGACTTTTTGGACCACCAAGCGCCCTCTGGTCAAGGCTGGGGCTATGTGGCCTTCGGCAAAGTGGTGTCCGGCATGGACGTGATCAACAAGATCAAACAAACCCCCACCGGTCCTGGCGGCCCCTTCCCCACCGATGTGCCACAAACACAGGTGCTCATCCAATCGGCAACTTTGGTGAAATGACCATGTCCAATCCACACATTGAACTGCACATCCAAGACATGGGTGTGATCACGCTCGAGCTCGACGCAGAAAAAGCCCCAAAAACCGTGGCGAACTTTGTGGCCTATGTTGAAAATGGTCACTACAACGACACGATTTTTCACCGGGTGATCCCAGGCTTCATGGTCCAAGGTGGCGGCATGTCGCCCGGCATGAAAGAGAAGAAAGTCGCCAGCACCATTGACAACGAAGCCAACAATGGCTTGAAAAATGACTGCTACACGGTCGCCATGGCCCGCACCAACGACCCCCATTCCGCCACCGCCCAGTTCTTCATCAATGCGAAAGACAACGGCTTTCTCAACCACTCTGCGCCCACCGCCTCCGGCTGGGGCTATGCGGTGTTTGGCAGAGTCATCTCCGGCACCGAGGTGGTTGACGCCATTTGCAAAGTCGAAACCGGTCGCCGCGGCTTTCATGACGATGTGCCCAAAGACGACGTGGTGGTCACCAAAGCTGTGCTGCTCTGATTTGCTGGCATGCATTTGCTGCCCGCAGCGTCCATGCCCGCGCCAGCCCACCAGGTGGATGGCCGACCTTGGTCACGCATCGAGTTCATCTCTGACCTGCATTTGCAGCATTCGCAAGCGGCCACCTTTCAAGCCTGGTCGCATTACCTGCATCAGTTGCAAGCCGATGCCTTGTTCATCCTGGGTGACTTGTTTGAGGTCTGGGTCGGTGACGACCTGCTGGACCACTCCGAGGGTGAATTTGAGCGCCAATGCCTGAAACTGATCAAGCAAACCAGTCAACGTTTGCCTGTTTTTTGGATGGTCGGTAACCGCGACTTTTTGTTTGGTGAAAAAGCCTTGGCGGAAAGCGGCATGCAAGCCTTGTGCGACCCTTGTGTGCTGCACACCCGCCACAGCAGTGGCCTGCTCAGCCATGGCGATGCACTGTGCTTGGCAGACACGGATTACCAGGCATTTCGCCAACAAGTCCGCTCCTCGGCATGGCAGTCCTCATTTTTGGCGCAAACCTTTCACCAGCGCTTGGGTATTGCACGCAGCCTGCGCGAGCAAAGCCAGGCCCGCAAAATCCTCTCAGCTGCCTGGGTAGACCTGGACCAGCCAGCAACTGTGGCATGCCTGCAAGACACTGAAACAACATGGATGGTGCATGGGCATACCCATCAACCCGCTTGTCATGACCTGGGTCAAGGCAAGCAGCGTTGGGTATTGAGTGACTGGGATGGCGACGCCACCCCGCCGCGCTTGCAAGCATTGCGTTGGGAAGCCGCGAGTGGCTTCCAACGCATAGAACTGCCGGTGCCTTAACGCTTGAGCAAGGCCTTGAGTGCGGCCTGCAGGCGCTGCGCTGCTTCGGCTTGGTGAGGTGCTGACAGCACCACTGCCATGTCCTGGGCCCAGGTTTGCGCAGGCGTGGCTTCATGGCGCTTGGTCAGCAACTGCAACTGCAAGGCACGACGCGCATCGGCATGGCTGGCGGGTGTGGGCACTTCTGCCGCGATTTCCAAACGCAGCAATGCGTTGTCGGCATTGCCCAGGGGATCTGACTGCAGGGCCTGCACCCAGGCTTGGCGCTGCGCGGGTGTGATTCGGCTGCCCAGCTCTTTGACCGGGGGGAGTTGCTCCACCTGACGGGTCTCCCAAGCAGACAGCAGGTGCACCAGGGTTTCACCATGCGCCTGCATGGCAAGGCGACGCAAGGCAAGGTCGGCCTGCTCCAATGCATGACGCTGCGCACGGAAAGCGGCATCACCCAAGCGTGGGCCACGTTCAACAACTTCGCGGTCACGTCCACGCGGGGCATCGGCGCCGCGCCGGGCACCTGGGCCGTCGCGCTGATCACGCTTGGCACCTGGTTTATCGCCAAAACGGCCAGCGGGCGCGGGCTCTGTTTTCTTCTGTCCAGGCCGGTCGTCACCCCGCACCGCCACGACTTTTTTAGGCGGCTCAGGCGGTTTGGCCGCAGGTGCGTCCACAACCGCAGGTGCGTCCACAACCGCCGGCGCGTTTGAGGCAGCTGCATCGTCGTCTGTCGTTGCTGGCTCAGCGGCGCCAGACAGTTCAGGATGGGTTTCTGCGGGTGGGCTCGCAGGTGCAGGCGGGGCGGCAGCCACTCGCCCTTGCATCGCCTCGTTCAAGGCTTGCATGGCCTGGCGAATCGGGCCCGCGTCGCCTTGGGCGATGGCTTTTTCCAAGGCCTGTGAGGCGTCGAGCACCCCTTTGTCGTGGGCGGACAAAGCTTGTTGTGTGGCTTGGGGTGCAGCCCGCTCTTGGGTCTTGCGCTGAAACGCTTCGTCCAGTGGTTGACGGAATGCATCCCACAGTTTTTGGGCCAACTTGCGGTCGACCGGCACGGCTTGGGACTCGACTTGCCAGCGTTGTTGCAAGGCCTTGACCGCGTCGATGCGCAATGAGGGGGCCGCGCTCAACTGCTTGGCTTCTTCCACCATGGCACGGCGCAAGGCCACACTGTCGGACTGTGCTTTGTCCAAAGCGCCATGGGCAGCTTGCATCGCTGACTTCCATTGGGCTTGCATTTCAGCAAACAGTTTTTCACTCAGGTGGCCGCTGTTGCGCCAACGCTCAGAAAACTGATGCAAATCGCGGGCTTGTTTTTTCCAATCGGTGTCGCCAGCATGTGCTTGGGTCCAGGCAACCACCTCCGCCAACAAAGCCACTCTTTGCTCACGGTGGGCTGTGGATTGGGCTTTGGACTTTTCCAACCAACTTTGCACAAAGGGATAGGCGCGGTTGCAAGCCTGGTCAAAGCGCTTCCACAACGCATGGTTGGGCTGCACACCTTGGTCAGCTTGCTTCCAATCTGCACGCAGTTGGCGCAGGCTGTCCTGCAGTTTCCGACCTTGCATGGTTGGCTCCCACACGGTGGCGGGCGCAGGATCGGTGGCGGTCGCAAGTTCGGTGGCGGTCGCAGGTTCGGTGCCCTTTTCTTGCACCACAGCCCTGGTTAAGGCCTCGGCTTTGGCAACCAATTCATGGCGCACGATGTCTGCCAGCCGGCGTTGCTCGGCTGCCAGCGCTTTGGCTGCGGCCAAGGCTTGTTGCTCTTGTGCATTCAAAACCGGGTCTGCCTTGGGCCTGTCGGCCTCGACAGGGGCAGTGGCTGCCGCTGCTTCGCCGCGCAACACTTTCAACTGGTCAGCCCATGCAGGCACCGCAGGCAGGGGCAAGCTGGCGTCCTGCGCGGCAGCTTGGGTTTGTGTCAAGGCCGCAGAAAACGCATCCCAGACCACTTGAATGTGTTGGGCACTTTCATTGACGCTGATTGGGTACTTGGCGTCCACGCTGGTCCAATGCGCATCCTGGCTGAGCATGGCCCATTCAGATTGCAAACGCTGCAAATCGGCCGCCAAGCTGCCTTGAACATCCAGGGCTTCCGTCCAAGTCTTGGTGGACAACACTTCAATGCGCTGGGCCAACAAAACCGCAGATTCGCGCAATACCTGAGCACGGTGCTCGAGGTCTTCGATGTGCTTGACCCGATCCGCCAAAGCCACGCGCATACCGGCCAAGGGCTCGCGTGACAAAGGCGCGCCGGCCTTCGCCGCATCCCTGGACCAGGCCATGGCGTCGGCCAGATTCAGTCGTGGGGTGTCCAACAAGCGCTGGGCTTTCTCGGCCCAATCCTGAGCCAAAGCGTCCTGGTTTTTGAGGCGGCGCAATTCATCCAATTTTTCACGCAAGGGCTTGGCCGCGCCTTTGTCACGTGCGCTCATTTCTTTGAACACCTGCTGCAGCAGATCGATGCTGGGCTCGGTGGCCATCCACTCACGCAAGCGGGCGGTGCGTTCGCCAGATGTTGGAGCAGTCAATGCGCCACCGGTCAAGGTGTCCAAAGCGGATGCGTCATGTGCGCTGAGAGGTGGGGTGTTCACGGCGATTCAAGTCAGAAGGTTAAGCCCGAGGGCCGAAGAGAAGCGCTTATTGTGACAGGGCGCATCGAGCGAAGGTTTAAGATAACAGCATGAAAGTCTTACAAACCATCCAGCTCAGCCTGCGTGTCTTCATCTCCGACGTGGGTCAGGGGTTCTTTTTAATCACCCACAGCGGCTTGGCATTTTTGGGTCTGGCGGTTTTTTGTTTTTTGATCATCTTCAATGCCAAGCCCGATTTGCGTTCTTCCGCTGAAGTCCAATTGATTGATTGGTTGCAAACACGCCATGGCTTGGACTTTGGCTTCAGCGTTGACAGCAGCGAAGCGATCGACCGTGCAACCGCTGCCTCCCCTGAGGACCTGACAAAAGAGCAAGCCAACATGGTGTTCTGGCTCAGCCGCAAGTACCGTGTGGCACCCGAACCTTTGAGTGCATTGGTGGCTGAGGCCTATGACATGGCGCCCAAATACAAACTCGACCCCAAACTCTTGTTGGCGGTCATGGCGATTGAATCGAGCTTCAACCCGTTTGCCCAAAGCACCTTCGGCGCGCAAGGCTTGATGCAGGTTCGCACCAGTGTGCACACCGACAAGTACGAAAACTATGGTGGCGATTTCGCTGCCTTTGACCCGGTCACCAACTTGCATGTCGGCGCGCAAGTGCTGCGAGAAGCGATCGACCGCAATGGCTCGCTCGAAGCAGGGCTGCGCCAATATGTAGGCGCAGCCATCAGTGGCGAGGACGGCGGCTACATCGTCAAAGTCCTGGCTGAACAGCAGCGGTTGCAAGAAGTCGCAACCGGTCAACGCCCGGCAGCCGCCGATTCCCCTGCTGTCGGTCGGGCACCATGAAATGCCCTTTTTGCGGTCATGTGGAAACCCAAGTGATGGAGACCCGCATGTCCGAGGAGGGCGATTCGGTTCGCCGCAGGCGATCTTGCGGCCACTGCGAAAAACGTTTCACCACCTATGAGCGCCCCGATGTCAGTTACCCGGCCGTGGTCAAAAAAGACGGCAGACGGATTGACTACAACCGCCAAAAACTGCTTGATTCGCTCAACTTGGCGCTGCGCAAACGCCCGGTCAGCACCGAACAGGTGGACTCGGCCATTGAACGGATTGAAGACAAATTGCTCACCCTGGGCCAGCGTGAAGTGACCTCTACCCGCATTGGCGAACTGGTCATGCGTGAGCTGAAAAAACTCGACAAAGTTGCCTATGTGCGTTTTGCCAGTGTCTACCGCAGCTTTGAAGATGTGGATGAATTCAAAACCTTGGTCGACGAATTCAGGCGCTAGGCAAGTGAGCGGCGCACAGGCTTTGACCTAACCAGCGCACCCCCCTTCAACCCCTGATCACCCGATGATGGCAAGCATGAACCGGCTGCCATTTTTCTTCTCAACCCCCGCAAGTCAGCAAGGCTTTAGCTTGGCCGAGCTTTGCGTGGTGTTGGGTTTGCTCGCCATCACCACCGGTTGGGCTGCACCCGCATTGCAACACTGGCTGTGGCGTCTGCGGGTCGAGACCGTGGTGCAAGCTTGGATGGGTGACCTGCAAACCGCCAGGCTACAGGCGCTGCGCCAGGGGCAAGCGCTGCAATTGCAACGCCTGGGCGATTGCGCCAACCTGACCCCAAGTCAAGGTGATTGGCGCTGCGGTTGGGATTTACGCAGCCAAGCCAAGCCGGCTGCGCCAGCCTTGCTCACACAGGCTTTGGCAGGCGAGGTATCTGTCCAACTCAACCCACCCCAGGACTGGCTGCTGATCAATGCCCAAGGCGAAACGGTCGCCGGGGGTTTGCGGGTGGTGATTCAAGGCAAAGGCGCAGCGCCCGTGGTGCGCAGCATTTGCATCAACATCACCGGCCGCATGCGGGTTGTGTCTGCGGCCAATTGCGCATGAAAACGCAGCCCGTTACAGCGCTGACCCAGCCCCGATGGGCAGGCGCGGCAGCAGGCTTTTCCATGCTCGAGGCCATGGCCGCCTTGATGGTGCTCAATTTGCTCGCCTTGGGCGTGTTGTTCGGGCAGTTCCAAGCCATGCAAGCGCAAAGGGATGCCTTGGCCATCCACAACGCGGTCGAATTGACCCAAGACTTGTGGCACCGCATACGGCTCAATCCCCATGGCTTGATGCACTACCAATGGCAAGGCAGCGCCGCGCCCGCAGGGCCAGATTGCCAAAGCATGGCTTGCAATGAAGCGCAATGGGCGCAGTCAGACCTCGGTGCTTGGTGGCGGGAGGTTCAATTGCGTATCCCAGGCGCGCAGGTCCTTGTCAGCACCACTGCCGTGCCCGCGCCACAAGTGCGTGTGCAACTCCACTGGCCGTTGGCTTACGCAGCCAACACCGTGGCCGATCAAGCCCTGTCAGATTGCCCTGCGCAATGGCGTTGCTGGGAAAGCAGATGGCGGCCATGAAGCCCTGTCGCCAAGCGGGTCACACCCTGGTGCAAAGCATGTTGGGGATGCTGCTGTGCAGTTTGGTGTTGATGGCGGCATTTGCTGTTTTTGCCTGGGTCAAGGCCAGCCATGCTCAGCTGCGCTTGCAAGCTGACTTGCATACCCGACTCAACACGGTGTTGGGTGTGTTGCGCGAGCGGGTTCAACGCGCTGGGGCGCCAGCATTGCAATTGAACAAGCAGTCTCAAGCATGGGTGGCCACCACCAATGTGTCCTTGGCGGGCAGCGACACCCAATTGAGTTTGCTGCATTTGCGCAGCCTCACCCCAGCCGACTGCCAGGGTCACCAAGCCTCCAGTGAAGCCTGGCTGAAAGACGACTTCAAACGCAGCACCAAACACGAATTCACCTGTAAAGACAGCCTGCGGGACAACGCCAGCTACCAAGCCCTGGTCGATGCCATTCAAACCCTGCATTTCCTCTACGCCCAAGCGCTGCCAGGCAACCCCAGCCTGATGCAGTGGCGCAGCGCAGCCCAAGTCACCGACTGGCAAGCGGTGCGCGGGATTCAGGTGTGTGTTCAAAACCAACTGCAAGCAAGTCTTCCAGCGCCGTTGTCCGAGCCTTGTGGCGGCAAATCCAACTTGAGCAAGGCGGTGGCTTGGCGAGGTGTCGCCAGCCTGTTTCACCACCCATGAAAGCCAGTATCAGCCAGCACAGGCAACAAGGCATGGCGCTGCCAACCGTCTTGGCACTGTCGACCCTGTGCAGTGTCTTGCTGATGGCGCAATGGCGAAGCTTGGCGCTGGCCGAGGGCTTGGGTCGCAGTGCCGACAACCGCTGGCGATTGCAGCAGCAAGCACTCACCGTGTTGCTGACAACCGCAGACCAGTTGCAAGTTCAAGGCTGTGCGCCAAAGACATGCCCGCCCCTGCCCGCAAACCTCAACACCGTCAGCCAGTGGCAAAGCCAATTGCCCCATGCAAACAGCGTGACCCTGGTTGACAGTAGCCAGCAGGTGGTTTGGCTTGAAGTTTGGCCGGCTCAACAGCCCTTACCTAGCGCTCAAGCCGCGTGGATTTACCGTCTCACCGTCTTGGTGTCCAACCAGCAAGGCCAGACCGTTGGGTGGCAAGCCTTGTGGCAACCAGATGCACAGCAACCCAACCCATCGCCACCACCCATGTCATTGCATGGGTTCAAGCGTTTGCTGGCCTTGGCGCCATGAGACACACCAAACACCAGTCTGGGTTCACCTTGGTCGAACTGTTGACCGTCTTGGCGATCATCGGGCTGCTCAGCAGCTTGGCCATGCCCAGTTTTCAGCAAACACACCAACGCAGCCAACGCGGCTTGGCCAAACTGGCCTTGCTCAAGTCTGCGCACTGGATGGAACGATCATTTAACAGCACCGGCGCTTACCCAGTCAACTTGCCTGATGCTGTTTGGCACAGCCCAGACATCCGATACCGCTTGAGCATGACCAGCAGTGGCAGCTCTTTTGTCTTGCAAGCCACGCCGGTGGGTGGACAGACTGCCGATGCCTGTGGCAGCTTGACCTTGAGCGCCAATGGCGAGCGCGGGGTACAAAACGCGGCCCTCACAGCGGACAAGTGCTGGGGGAGCTGAGCTCACACCATAATCCAAGCCATGCCTTTCTCTCCTCAAGACAGCTCGCACATGGCCCAAGCGCTCGCGCTGGCCGAGCAAGCGATGTTCATCACCTCGCCCAACCCGCGCGTGGGCTGTGTCATCACCAGCCCTGATGGGTGTGTCTTGGGTCAAGGCCATACCCAGGCTGCGGGCCAAGCACACGCCGAGGTGATGGCCATGCGAGACGCACAAGCCGCTGGCCATGGGTTGCACGGTGCCACGGCCTATGTCTCTTTGGAGCCTTGCAGCCACCATGGCCGCACCGGGCCGTGCTGTGACGCCCTGATCAACGCGGGCATTGCCCGCGTGGTGGCCAGCCTTGCAGACCCCAACCCGCAAGTTGCTGGTCAAGGACTGGCCAAGCTGCGGGCCGCTGGCATCCAAGTTGAGCTCGGTTTGATGGCTGCACAAAGTCAAGCCCTCAACATCGGTTTTTTCAAACGCATGCAGCACGGCACGCCTTGGCTGCGCATGAAATCCGCGCAATCCTTGGATGGCCAAACCGCACTGCCCAATGGCCAAAGCCAATGGATCACCGGAGAAGCTGCTCGCTTGGATGGTCACCATTGGCGGGCCCGGGCCTGCGCGGTGTTGACCGGCATCGGCACGGTG
>CAMCES010000021.1 GCA_945873925.1 Bordetella parapertussis | reverse complement strand
GTCGGGTGGGTGGCGGGGAAATTGTTGGCCAGCTTGAGTTTGAATTCGGCGTTTTGCGCCCAGGCTTGGTCCGTGATCAAGGACCAAGCACCCATGCCAGCAGCCGCTTTCAACAGTTGGCGGCGGTTTGAAGAGGTTGAATACATCGGCTTACTCCACGGTGACGCTTTTGGCCAGGTTGCGCGGCTTGTCAACATCCGTTCCCCGCGCACAGGCCGTGTGATAGGCCAGCAATTGCAGAGGCACCACATGCAGCAAGGGTGACAAATCGCCGTAATGCTCAGGCATGCGGACCACATGCAAGCCTTCGCTGGAGCTGATGCGGGTGTCGGCATCGGCCAGCACATACAACACGCCACCACGGGCGCGCACCTCTTGCAAATTGCTTTTGAGTTTTTCCAGCAGCGCATCATTGGGCGCGACGGTCACCACCGGCATGGCACTCGTTACCAGCGCCAACGGGCCGTGTTTGAGCTCGCCCGCCGGGTAGGCCTCGGCATGGATATAACTGATCTCTTTGAGCTTCAAGGCCCCTTCTAAGGCAATCGGGTAGTGCAAGCCACGGCCCAAAAACAAGGCGTTTTCTTTGCTGGCAAAGTCTTGCGCCCAGGCAATCATTTGGGGCTCCAAGGCCAACACACTTTGCAGAGCCACGGGCAAATGGCGCATGGCTTTGAGGTGTTGCGCCTCATCGGCGGCGTTCAGGCGGCCATTGGCTTTGGCCAAGGCAAGGGTCATCAAAAACAAACCAGCCAATTGGGTGGTGAACGCCTTGGTCGAGGCCACGCCAATTTCTACCCCTGCACGGGTGATGTAGGCCAAGGCGCATTCGCGCACCATGGCCGAGGTCGACACATTGCAAACGGTCAGCGTGTGTTGCATGCCCAATGATTGGGCATGACGCAATGCGGCCAAGGTGTCTGCGGTTTCACCCGATTGGCTGATCGTCACCACCAAGCTGCGCGGGTTGGGCACGGAATCACGGTAACGGTATTCGCTGGCGACTTCCACCTGGCAAGGCAGTTGGGCGATCCGTTCTATCCAGTACTTGGCCACGCAGCCGCTGTAATAACTGGTGCCACAGGCCAAGATCAGCACTGAATCCACCTTTGCCAAAACCTTTTGCGCCAAGCCTGGCGCAGGGTGGGCGGGGTTGTCGAACAGCTCGGGCAGGATGCCTTCGATGCCTTCCAAGGTGTCGGCAATCGCTCGCGGCTGCTCAAAGATTTCTTTTTGCATGTAATGGCTGTAAGGCCCCAGCTCGGCAGCGCCACTGTGCGCATGCACGGTCAGCACTTCACGTTGCACCGCTTGGTGTTGGGCATCAAACACCTGGTGACTGCCTGACTGCATATCCACCAAATCACCTTCTGCGAGATAAACGATTTGATTGGTCACGCCCGCCAAGGCCATGGCATCGCTGGCCAAAAAGTTTTCGCCTTGGCCCAAACCCAAAATCAGTGGTGAGCCTGCTCGGGCGCCGATCACCCGGTGTGGCTCGTCCTTGGCCATGACCGCAATCGCATAGGCGCCTTGCAGTTGTTGGGTGGCCTGGAAAACGGCTTGCAACACATCGCCTTGGTAGAGCGAATCGATCAAGTGCGCCATCACCTCGGTATCGGTTTGGCTGACAAACACATAGCCCTTGGCCTGCAACTGGGTACGCAGTTCTTCATGGTTTTCAATGATGCCGTTGTGCACCAAGCCGATGCGGTCTCGGCTGAAATGCGGGTGCGCGTTGTGCACAGCAGGTGCGCCATGGGTGGCCCAGCGGGTGTGTGCAATGCCCGTGAAGCCTTGCAAACCTGTCGTCGGGTCGTTCACCTGCGCGATCAATTCAGCCACTCGGTCGGTGCTGCGGGCACGCTGCAATCCGGGCGCTTGATCCATTTGCGCTTGCGCGCTGTTGACAGCCACGCCACACGAGTCATAGCCCCGGTATTCCAGCCTTTGCAAACCCTGAACCAACACAGGAACGATGTTTTTCGTTGAAACTGCGCCCACAATGCCGCACATAAATGCTGTCCTTTATTTTTTTGTTTTGACCGGGCGTGCCCAATTGGCGATGCTGGTCTGTTTGCCACGCGCAACCGTCAGCGCACCTGGCGCGGTGTCTTTGGTGATGGTGGAGCCCCCACCGATCGTGCCACCCGCGCCGATGGTGACTGGTGCGACCAACACACTGTTGCTGCCCACATGCACATCGGCCTCGATCACCGTGCGGTGTTTGTTGGCGCCGTCATAGTTGGCGGTGATGCTGCCAGCCCCGTAATTGACCCGCTCGCCCACCGTGGCGTCTCCCAGGTACGCCAGGTGGTTGGCCTTGGCCCCCCGGGCCATGGATGAGTTTTTCACTTCCACAAAATTACCAATGTGCACCTCATCGCCCAAGGCTGCGCCGGGACGCAAGCGGGCAAACGGCCCAATGCGGGCATCTTTGCCCACCGTCACAGGCTGATGCTCGCCATCGATATGTGTGAACGCTTGAACCATGCTGCCAGCGCCGATGTGGGCATTGGCAATCAGGCAGCTGGGGCCGATGCGCACACCATCGCCCAAATGCACCCTGCCTTCAAAAACGCAGTTCACATCGATCTCGACATCTTGACCGCAGGTCAACTGTCCGCGTACCTCGAAACGCGCGGGGTCTGCCAAGCGCACACCCGCCATCATGAATTGCTCGGCTTGCAGCTGTTGGTAAGCCCGCTCCAAGGCAGCCAACTGCACCGGGTTGTTGACACCTTCGACTTGCCAGGCTTGGCTGATGGCATGCGCCACCACAGTTGTCCCATCGGCCACCGCCAACTTCACCACATCGGTCAGGTAGTACTCTTGTTGCGCATTGTGGTTGTCTAAACGTGCCAGCCAAGTGCGCAACAAGCGGGTGGGCACGGCCATGATGCCGCTGTAAATGAGGGTGATTTGGCGATGCGCAGGCGTGGCGTCTTTTTCTTCCACGATCGCTTGCACCTGCCCATGGGCATTGCGCACCACACGGCCATAACCAGTGGGAGTGGGTGTTTCTAAGGTGAGCAGGGCCAGATGCTTCGCACCACACAGGCTTAACAAGGCTTGCAACGTGTCGGCCTGAATCAACGGCACATCGCCAGACAAAACCAAGGTGACGCCGTCATCGGCCAATACCGGCACCGCTTGTTGCATGGCGTGTCCCGTGCCCAGCTGGGGCATTTGGCGCACGCATTGCAAGTGCGGTTTGCCTTGCAATCCGGCCTCGACCTGCTCTGCACCATGGCCAGTGATGACCACCACTCGCCGTGCCTGAATTTGTGCAGCGGTGTCGAGCACATGTTGCAACAAAGCCCTACCGCCAATCTGGTGAAGCACTTTGGGCATACTGCTCTTCATGCGGGTACCCTTGCCCGCTGCCATCACCACCACATCCACACGGTCCATGCGTTTGCTTCCTTTATTGACAGACATTATCAGTCAGCTGACAGCCAAGCCTGCCCCCCATTGGAAACTGGTTGCGCTCAGCCTGATGGTCGGCTTGAGTGGCTGCAGCTTGGTGGTCACCGGCTACAACAACGCCCCTGGCTGGCTGATGTTTACCTGGGTCAACCCGCACCTAAATCTGAATGCGGCGCAAGAGGAAAAGGTATCAACCGAGATGCAGTCGATGTTGGCTTGGCACCGACAAACACAACTGCCGCAGTACATCCTGTGGTTGCAACGCATGCAAACCCTGGCCCCGCAAAATATTCAGGCCGAACAAGCCTGCGACCTGTTCGAGGACATGCGAGCCAGCCTAGCGCCTTTGCTCGCTCAGGTAGAACTGCCCATGGCGCAATTGGCGTTGACGCTGACACCCAAGCAACTCACGCATTTGAAAGACCGCTTGGATAAAAACAACCAGACTTGGCGACGAGATTGGAAAATGGGCGAATCTCAGGCTGCGCAATGGGATGTTCAGGCGGAAAAAGGGCAAGACAACGCAGAACGTTTTTATGGGAGATTAAGCAAGCAGCAACGTCTTTTGCTGCGCGATTTGGCAGTCAACTCAGGCTACGACCCAGACAAAACCTACCAAGAGCGATTGCGCCAACAAGCCGATGCAGTTCAGGTATTGCAACGCATCGTCAGCGACAAACCCGATGTCACGCAAGCCCGCGAGCAGATCCACGCTTGGATGGAACGGCTCATGAACACGCCTGAACCGGGTTATGCGGCCTACTTGAAAAAACGCCAACGCCTCAATTGCGAGGCCGCGGCGCAATTGCACAACACCACCACGCCTGAGCAACGCATGCAGGCAGTGAAAGTGCTCAAGGGCTATGAACAGGACCTGCGTGAACTGATCAAGCCAGCAAGCTGAAGATCAGCTTTGCGGGCCGGTAAATGTTTTCACATGGGTTGGTTGTCAATAACCGGTGGTTGGCCAGACCACACCGTTTTCGTTGAGCAACGCGTCCAGCGGTACATCATGCGCTTGGGGCAAAAAGTCAGTCAAAAACCCGTTGGTGAATCCCAGGCCAACCGTGAAAGGCGCGGGATGCAATTGCGCCAAAGTGCGGTCATAAAAACCGCCGCCATACCCCAGTCGGTAGCCGCCTGGCCCATAGCCCACACAAGGCACAAACAGCAAGGTGGGTACCACCACCTCGGTGTCCTTGGGTTTGGGGATGCGGTAGGCGTCTTCCTCCATGTCGCAGCCCGGGTACCAGGCATGAAAGCGCAGTGTTTTGGTTTGTTTGTCCACCACTGGCAAGCCAATGCGGCGCAACTCAGGCTCGTCCAGCAATTCACCGTCTTCTTTCCAACGGTGCAGGGCAGGCAGAGGATCAAACTCACCTTTGATCGGCCAATACGCACCGATCACCGCATCCTTTCGATCAAACAACCAAATTCGCATCACGCTTTGCAAGAGATCAGCGCGCTGCGCTCTGTCAGGCAAATCCAATCTGGCACGAATCAATTCTTCACGAAGGGCTTTTTTGTCCATGGGAGAATCATCAACTGTTGAGTAACTCGATTGTGTCATGCTTGAACCAATGATCCGTACCTGGCTGATAGTTCTTCTGAGTGGTGGCTTGGTGACGGCACATGCTGATACCCCTGCGGTTGCAGCCAACTTGGACAAAGCCGATGTTGTGTTGCGAGACATGGCCAATGCGTTTGCGCAAAACGACCGCAAAAAACTCAGCCAACTCTTGCCCCAAGCCAAAGGCCATTTTCTCGAACCCTGGGCCGCCTATTGGGAATTGCGTGTGCGCTTGGGCGACGCCTCTGACGCTGAGGTCAACGCTTTTCTCAGCCGTTATGCGGGTACCTACCAAGAAGACCGCATGCGCAACGACTGGTTACTGGTCCTTGGGCAACGCCAAGAATGGTCACAGTTCGAACGCGAATACGGCTCATACAGAATGCAGGATGACAAGGAGGTCGAGTGTTATGCCAATTGGCTCGATATCGGTCACAAGAAACTCACCGGCACATCAGCGCAAGAGGCCTTCATCCGTTCGACCTGGTTGGCCCAGCGACAAGCCGAAGATGGTTGTACTTTTGGTGTTGAACAACTGTTTTTATCCAAACGTGTCCCCTCTCTAGAGATTTGGCGTAAAAGCCGCTTGATGGTGGAACTCAACCGCAAGCAAGCGGCCAAGGATGCTTTGCGCATCGTGTCTGAACACAGCTTAAAAGGGGTGGATGACCTGATAGCCAACCCGGTACGGTTTTTAAATACGCTCGCGCCCAAGCTGGGCAAAGAAAGCTCGGAATGGATCACCCTCGGGTTGGTGAGATTGGCCGCCACTGAGCATGAAGCCGCAGCCAAACTGATCCAGGGGCCGACCGGCCAGAAACTCCAAACCGAACAAAAACAATGGCTCTGGGGCGTGATCGGCCGCCAAGCAGCCTTGCAATTGGACAAGCAGGCGCTGACCTATTTTGCCCTGGCAGGTCCGGATGCCCAACTCACCGACGAGATGCTCGCTTGGAAAGTGCGGGCCGCTTTGCGCGCAGACAGCAACCCGCAGTGGCACACCGTTGAATCAGCGATCAAACGCATGAGCCCCGCAGCACAAAAAGACCCGGCTTGGGTGTATTGGCTGGCACGCGCGGAGATGGCCAAGCAGCCCAAAGGCAGCCCCCTGAGTTCGGGCGCCCTGACAGCCTTGCAAGCCATTGCAGGTCCGCAAGGGTTTTACGAGCAACTGGCCGAAGAAGAACTGGGTCGAAAAATCACCGCACCCGCGAGTCCGCCTGCACCCACCGCCCAAGAAATGGCGGCCGTGAAACGCAACCCAAGTTTGCAACGCGCCATGTACGCCATTCGGATAGGCTTGCGAGCAGATGGCGTGCGCGAATGGAATTACGGCACCGGTTTGGTTGACGGCATGGGCAAGAAAGGCCGCATGGCTGAACGCGAAAAATTGGCTGCGGCTCAGTGGGCTTGCGAACAAGCCATTTGGGACCGTTGCATCAACACCAGTGAGCGCAGCAGCTTCATGGACATGTCGCAACGCTACCCGATGCCTTTCAAAGAACAGGTGCTGGAGCGAACCAAAGACATCGATTTGGAAGCTGCCTTTGTGTACGGACTGATCAGACAAGAAAGCCGCTTTGTCATGGATGCACGCTCTTCCGTCGGTGCCACAGGACTGATGCAAATCATGCCAACAACCGCCCGGTGGGTAGCCAAGAAAATGGGCCAAAAGCATTTTCAAATCGACCAACTCAAGCAGCGTGACACCAACATCGCCATCGGAACCAGTTACTTGAAAATGGTGCTGGACAATTTCCAAGGTTCGATGCCGATGGCCGCCGCCGCCTACAACGCTGGTCCGAGCCGCCCCCGCAAATGGCGCAACGGCCCAGTGCTGGAGGGCGCGATTTGGGCCGAGTGCATACCATTCACGGAAACCCGGGACTATGTGAAAAAGGTACTGGCCAACACCACCATGTATGCGGCTGTTTTAACTGGCGAGCCCCAATCGCTCAAATCTCGCTTGGGCCAGGTCGGCCCACCCGACAGCAGCCTTGACACAGAAGACGTTGACTTGCCTTAAGCCTCGTCTTCTTGGCTTTGCTGCAGTAACCACATGTGGGCATAGCGGCCATTGGCGGCCAGCAAATCCAGGTGCGTGCCGCGCTCGATCACCTGGCCAGCATCCATCACCAAGATTTCATGCGCATCCACCACGGTGGAAAGCCGGTGCGCAATCACCAAAGTGGTTTTGTTTTGAGCCGCATCGCGAAGCTCTGCTTGGATCGCACGCTCATTGGTGCTGTCCAAGGCCGAGGTGGCTTCGTCAAAAATCAAGATGGACGGGTTTTTCAACAAAGTCCGGGCAATGGCTACCCGCTGCTTCTCCCCGCCTGAGAGTTTCAAGCCCCGCTCGCCCACCATGGTTTCATAGCCCTGAGGTGTTGACGCGATGAAGTCATGGATACGGGCTGCGCGGGCAGCCTCTTCAACCTGCTCTCGAGAAGCTTGGGTGTTGCCATAGGCGATGTTGTAGTAGACCGTGTCATTGAACAACACCGTGTCTTGCGGCACGATACCGATCGCTGCTCGCACCGAGTCTTGGGTCAACTGCCTGAGCTCTAAACCGTCAATATAGATACCGCCTTGCTGCACATCGTAAAACCTGAACAGAAGCCTGGCCAAGGTGGATTTACCCGCGCCAGAGGCGCCAACGACAGCAACCGTCTTGCCTGGCGGAACCGTCAAACTGATGCCATTCAATATCGGCCGGTCTGGTTCATAGGCAAAAAACACATTGTCAAATCGGAGCTCGGGTGAATGCTGCAATTGAAGTGGCTCAGCTGTTTGCCGATCAGCCACCTCTCGCTGTTTTTCAAGCAGCTTAAACATGCTCTCCAAATCGGTGAGGCTTTGCTTGATCTCGCGGTAAATCACGCCCAAGAAGTTGAGCGGGATGTACAACTGAATCATGAAGGCGTTGATCATGACCAAGTCACCAAGCGTCATGCGGCCATCGACCACGCCTTGGGTGGCACGCCACAACATGCCCACCAAGGCAACCGCGATGATGAGTTGTTGACCAATGTTCAAGGCGCTCAAAGAGTTTTGCGCTCGGATCCGCGCCTTGCGCAGTTTGTTCAAATTCACGTCGTAGCGTTTTGCCTCAAACGCCTCGTTGCCAAAATATTTCACGGTTTCGTAGTTCAGCAATGAGTCAATGGCACGGCTGTGGGCACTCGAATCGAACTCATTGACCTCTTTTCGAAATTGGGTGCGCCACTCGGTCACCGTCACCGTGAAGTAGATGTAAGTAGCCAACGCAGCCAAGGTGATGATGGCATACCACTTGTCAAATTTCACCCCCAAAATGGTCAAAACCAAGACCACTTCAATCAAGGTGGGCACGATGCTGTAGAGTGAATAGGCAATCAGCGATTCGATGCCACGCACACCACGCTCAATGTCACGGCTCATGCCTCCAGTTTGACGCTCTAGGTGGAATCGCAAACTCAGTCGGTGCAGGTGCTCAAAGGTTTGCAATGCAATTTTGCGTGCAGCGCCTTGCGTGGCCTCGGCGAACACCAGTTCACGAAACTCGGTGAAAGCAGAGGATGAAAGACGCAGCAAGCCGTAGGCAATCAGCAGAGCCACCGGCACCACCAACATCGCCTGTGCCATGCTGGGTTGGGGCGTCATGCTGTCGATCAGGTCCTTGAGCAACAACGGGACACCGACATTAGACAGCTTGGCACCGACCATGAAAGACAGCGCAGCCATCACGCGCCATTTGTATTCCCACAAATAGGGAAACAAACGCTTCAAAGTCCCCCAGTCCGATTCGGTATTCACCGTGACAGGTTGGCTGGGTAGTCGGGGAAAGCTGGAGCCGGTATGACGCATGTCGCACAATAGAGGTTGGATTCAACAACACGGATTGTGCCTGTGACCACACCGACCCACCCTCTAACCAGCTCGACCACCCTGCCAACGGATGCGGAACTGGTGCTCAAAGTCATTCCCATGCCTGCTGACTGCAATGCCAACGGTGATATTTTTGGTGGCTGGGTGATGGCTCAGGTGGACTTGGCGGGCGCGGTCTTGCCAGCGCGCTATGTCAACAGCCGCATCGCCACCGTGGCGGTCAACGAGTTTGTCTTCAAGCAACCGGTCAAGGTGGGTGACATACTGAGTTTTTTCAGCAAGCTACAGCGCATTGGCAACACCTCGATCACGGTGAACGTGGAGGTGTATGCCGAGCGGTTCAGCATGCAGGGCAATTACCTGAAAGTCACCCAGGCCAACATCACTTACGTGGCGATTGACTCCAATGGCAGGCCAGAGGCGATCAAGCGGCACGTCCCCGGCACTCAATAAACCGGCATGCGCTTTTCCATGAAGGCGCTGAACGCTTCGATGGCTGCTGGTTCTTTGAGCATCCGCCCAAATGTCACCGCTTCTTCATGGATGCGCGCCAACACTTTGTCTGTTTTGCCCGACTTCATCAATCGCTTGGTTTCCATCAACGAGGGCAGTGGCTTGGTAGCGATTTTCAACGCTTGTTGATGCGCGTAGGCATTGGCTTGGGTCGGTGGCAAGACACGGCTGATCAGGCCCATCTCCAAGGCGTCTTCGACCATGAACGGCTCACCCATCAACAAGGCTTCGGCAGCACGGTGGTAACCCATGAGTTCGGGCGCCAACAAGCTCGAACCCGCTTCTGGGCACAAGCCAAGGTTGACAAACGGCATGGAAAAAGCCGCGTTGTCACCCGCATAAACCAAGTCGCAATGGAACAGCATGGTGGTGCCCACCCCGACAGCCGGTCCACAGACCGACGCCAGCAAAGGCTTGGAGAAAACCGTGATGCCCCGCAGAAAACGAAACACAGCCGAGTCTTCATTGGCGGGGGGTTGCTGCAAAAAATCAGCGATGTCATTGCCTGCACTGAACACGGTTTCATGGCCTTGAATCACCACCACTTTGATGGCTGGATTGACAGTGGCTTGGTCCAGCGCATCTGCCAATTTGGCGTACATCGCAGCCGTCAGTGAATTTTTCTTGTCCACTCGGTTGAGGGTCAAGGTCAAAACGCCTTGTTCTTCGTTGTGCAAAACATGTGACATCGCAGCATCCTTAATTGGCTGGGTCTACACGCAACCAAATTTGGGTGCGGTAGAGCAGCGCAATATAACCGCGGACTTTCATTTTTTTGCCACCTTCGATCGGTTCCATTTCCACTGTGTAGACCTTGCCGTTGCCGGGATCGAGGATTTTGCCGCCACCGCCCCAGATATTTTTGGTGCCCTCTTGCTTGACACCACGGATGAATTCCATGCCCACGATCGGCTGGTCTTTGCGGTCGTCTTTGCACAAATCGCAAATCGTTTTGGCTTTGGGATCATCGACCAACGAGCGCCCAACCACGCCGGTGAGCACACCATTGTTTTCAGTGATCGTGACTTCACCCTTGGGTTTTTTGGTTTCGTCGTCAATCGTGTGCCAGGTGCCCACTGGCGTCATTTGCGCCCAGGCCGCAGCGGCGCACAAAGTCAATGCAGCTGTCAAAAAGGTTTTCATGTCATGTCTCCTAGGTTAAGTTGAATCAAGCAAAAACATCGGCAGTGTCCATCAACACATCACTGCCTGCCCGGGCAGTTTGCATCAAGGACACTGTCTCAGGCATCAGCTTGGCAAAGTAAAAACGCGCTGTTTGAATCTTGGCTTTGTAAAACGGGTCTGTGTTGCCCTTGGCGATTTCTTGCAGGGCCACTTGCGCCATGCGTGCCCAAAAATAGCCAAACACCAGGTGCCCGGTGACCCGTAAATAGTCCACTGAAGCCGCGCCCACTTCGTCGGCATTGCTCAGTGCCTTCATGCCGATTTCGCCTGTGAACTGGGTCATTTGCTGACCCAGTTTGGCCAGCGGCTGTATGAAGGGGGCCATGTCTTCGTTACCGGTCTCAGCGGCGACCAAATCGGCAATCAGCTTGCCAAATTTTTTCAAGCTCGCCCCTTGGTTGCCCAACACTTTGCGGCCAAGCAAGTCCAGGCTTTGGATGGTGTTGGTGCCTTCGTAAATCATGTTGATGCGTGCATCACGCACATACTGTTCCATGCCCCACTCGCGGATGAAGCCGTGCCCACCCAAGACCTGCAAACAACCCGAGGTCGCTAACCAACCGTTGTCGGTGATGAAGGCTTTGACGATCGGGGTGAGCAATGCCACCAATTCAGCCGACTCTTGACGCACCAGCTCATCCGGGTGGTTCAGTTCTTGGTCAAGCAACAAGGCGCAATACAAACTCAGGGCACGACCACCCTCGGCATAGGCTTTGGCGGTGAGCAACATTTTGCGCACATCCGGATGCACCAAGATGCTGTCTGCCGGCTTGTCAGGGCTTTTGACACCAGACAAACTGCGGGACTGCTGACGATCTTTGGCATAGGCCAAGGCATTTTGGTAAGCCACTTCGGTCAATCCCAGCGACTGCATGCCCACGCCAATGCGTGCTGCATTCATCATCACAAACATGGCTGCCAAGCCTTTGTTGGGTTGCCCCACCAAGCTACCCACGGCTTGGTCGAGCACCATTTGGCAGGTGGCGTTGCCATGGATGCCCATTTTGTGCTCAAGGCCACCGCAGTAAATACCATTGCGCGGGCCCAAACTACCGTCTTCATTGACGATGAATTTGGGTACCACAAACAAACTGATGCCCTTGCTGCCTGCGGGCGCATCTGGCAAACGCGCCAATACCAAGTGAACAATGTTGGAGACCAAGTCGTGCTCACCAGCACTGATGAAAATTTTGTTACCCGTGATCAAGTAAGTGCCATCGGCTTGCGGCTCCGCCTTGGTTTTGAGCAGACCCAAGTCGGTGCCGCAATGTGCTTCGGTCAAGCACATGGTGCCGGTCCATTCACCGCTGGTGATCTTGGGCAGGTACATCCGCTTTTGCGCCTCGGAACCGTGGGCATGCAAGCATTCATAGGCGCCATGGGTGAGGCCTGGGTACATGGTCCAGGCTTGATTGGCGCTGTTGAGCATTTCGTAAAAGCACTGGTTCACCACCAATGGCAGTCCTTGACCACCGTAAGCGGGGTCGCAACTCAAGGCAGTCCAACCACCCTCTGCGAATTGGGCATAGGCTTTTTTGAAGCCCGTGGGGGTGGTGACTTCATGGCTTTGCGGGTTCAAGACACAGCCTTCTTGGTCACCAACGGCGTTCAGGGGAAACAAGATTTCCGCTGCAAACTTGCCACCTTCTTCCAGCACGGCAGCGATGGTGTCGGCATCGGTCTCTGCATGGGCTGGCAATGCCTGGAGCACTTGTGGCACATGCAGCAATTCATTCATGACAAATTGCATGTCTCTCAGTGGCGGGGTGTAGATGGGCATGGTGTTTCCTTATGTCTTGGTGGGTTTCGCGCCGTTGCGCAACAAAATGTGTTCAAAGCCTTTTTTGGCATGCAGCAGGCTTTTGGAGGTTCTCAAAAAACGGGCTTCGTAATGCAGTGCCAAGATCAGGCCATGGATTTCAAATGACATTTGTGACGCATCGGTGTCGGCAGCCAAATGGTTTTCCTCTTTGGCTTTCACCACCGCGCGGTGAACCGCGGTCAACCAGGTTTTGACCGAACTGGCCAAGGCGTCGCGAACCGGGCCGGGTCGGTCATCGAACTCTGCGGCCCCGCTGATGTAGAGGCATCCAGAATCGATTTCTGCGCTGGTGCGCTGCATCCAATTGGCAAACAAGGCTTTCAAACGCGGCAAGCCTCGAGGGGCTTGCATCGCAGGCTCAAACACCTCCTGCTCAAAACGTTGGTGGTATTGCCTGATCACGGATATTTGGAGTTCTTCCCGGGAGCCAAAATGGGCAAACACACCCGACTTGCTCATTTGCATCACCTCTGAGAGGGCACCAATGCTCAGGCCCTCCAAACCGATTTGGGTGGCCAGGCCCAGCGCGGCATCGACAATCGCTGTTTTGGTTTGTTGACCTTTGTGCATGACGCGCTGGCGCGAAAGCCTGTGATCGGGTTCATCGGCAAATACAGTCATAGGTTCCGGCACCGGGTTAAAAAAGAACGATCGTGCTATTTTGCACTATTTATGAGTTCATTACACTAAATACCATGCAAGCGACTCGAATTTTGGCCATACGCCACGGTGAAACGGACTGGAATGTCCAGACACGAATTCAAGGACACACCGATATCCCCTTGAACGCACAAGGCCTGTGGCAAGCCGATCAAGTGGCCCAGGCCTTGAAGAATGAATCGATTGATGCGGTGTACGCCAGTGACCTGTCGCGTGCCATGACCACCGCCCAAGCGATTGCCCGTGCGCATGGCTTGCAAATCGCCACACACCAGGCACTGAGAGAGCGCCATTTGGGGCAGTTTGAAGGGAAAACCTGGCAGGAAATCGAAAGCCAGCATCCGCATGAGGCTTTGCTATGGAAGCAACGCCTGCCCGAATGGACACCTGCTGGCGGCGGTGAAAACCTGCTCATGCTGTCAGAGCGCATCCACACCAGTCTCAACGAGATCGCTGCGCGACACATGGGTCAGCACATCGTGTGTGTCACCCATGGCGGGGTGCTCGATATCCTTTACCGCTTGGCGACGCGCCAAGCTTTGCAAGCACCTCGGACCTGGGGCTTGCGCAACACAGCCATCAATCGCCTGCTGTGGACACCTGAGGGCTTGCAGCTTGTCGGTTGGGCTGATGAGCAGCATTTGGTCGGTGCCCGTGAGGAAACCGGTAACTGAGCTTTAAGCCGACGGGTCCGCAAACAAGCCGCCTGCGCTGGCCGGCGGCAACACACCCAGGTGTTTGTAAGCCGCCAAGGTGGCGATGCGCCCACGCGGCGTGCGCTGCAAAAACCCCTGCTGAATCAAAAACGGTTCGATCACATCTTCGATCGTGTCGCGCTCTTCGCCGATGCTGGCGGCGATGTTGTCCAAGCCCACGGGGCCGCCATCAAAGCGGTGGATCACGGCTTCTAACAATTTGCGGTCCATCAGGTCAAAGCCTTGCGGATCCACATCGAGCATGGCCAACGCGGCCTGCGCCACGGCTTGGGTGATGCGCCCATCGGCCTTGACCTCGGCGTAGTCGCGCACCCGCCGCAGCAAGCGATTGGCGATGCGCGGCGTGCCGCGCGAGCGACGCGCGATTTCAAAGCCGCCTTGTTCATCGAGTTGCGCTTTGAGCAATCCACCGCTGCGCATCACAATGCGTTGTAACTCCTCGGCGCTGTAGAACTCCAAACGCGCCACGATGCCAAAGCGGTCGCGCAGCGGGTTGGTCAACATGCCTGCGCGGGTGGTGGCCCCCACCAAGGTGAAGGGCTGTAAATCGAGCTTGATGCTGCGCGCAGCCGGCCCCTCGCCGATCATGATGTCGATCTGGTAGTCCTCGAGCGCAGGGTACAAAATTTCTTCCACCACCGGCGAGAGCCGGTGGATCTCATCAATGAACAGCACATCGTTTTTTTCCAAGTTGGTCAACAGCGCTGCCAGGTCTTTGGGCTTTTCTAACACCGGTCCACTGGTTTGACGCAGGTTCACACCCAACTCTTGGGCAATGATGTGGCTGAGGGTGGTTTTGCCCAAACCGGGCGGGCCAAACAGCAGCACATGGTCCAAGGCTTCATCACGGTTGCGCGCTGCACCAATGAAAATTTCCAACTGCTCACGCACCTTGGCTTGACCCACATACTCTTGCAGCAACTTGGGGCGCAGGGCACGCTCAATCGCCTCTTCGCGCGGACTGACCGGGGCGGCAGACACCATGCGCGGCGCTGGGGCGAAATCGTCGGTTTGAATGCTCATGCTCAGTTTGCCAACGATTTGAGTGCTTGCTTGATGCCTTCACTCACACCCATGTCGGTGGGCAATTGTTTGAAAGCAGCCGAGGCTTCTTTTTCGGAATAGCCCAAGCTCATCAGGGCTTGCATGATGTCGTTTTGTGCATTGTGGATCGTTGCAGTCGGACTCGATCCCAAGTCGCTGCCCATTTTGCCTTTGAGCTCCAAGAGCAAACGCTCGGCGGTTTTTTTGCCAATGCCTGGGATCTTCACCAGCCGGCCTGACTCTTGCAAGGTGATGGCCTGAGCCAACTCGGCCACACTCAAACCACTGAGCAGGCCCAAGGCCATGCGCGGACCAACGCCTGAGATTTTGATCAACAACCGAAACGCGGTACGTTCTTCAACGCTGGCAAAGCCAAACAAAATCTGGGCGTCTTCGCGCACCACGAAATGCGTGAGCAAATTGACCGGTTCGCCAACTGCAGGCAAGTTGTAGAAGGTGCTCATCGGCACATCAACTTCATAGCCCACGCCTTGGCAGTCCACCACCACCTGCGGGGGAGTTTTTTCAATCAGGATGCCGCTGAGTTTGCCAATCATGTGAGTTGTCGCTGAGTAGGGTTGGATTATCAGGGTGAAACGCCGAGCACTCTGCGCCCGTCTGCAAGCCCTTGGGTTATGCTTTGCCCAGACCCACGAGTCTCATCAGAAAGTAACGCATGCCTCTCGTCCGAATCGACCATGGAAAACAACATCCCGCAGGCTTTGGCAAAGCGGTTGGCGAGATCGTCTATCGCGCCATGATCGAAGAAATCCATGTGCCCGCAGACGACAAATTCCAAATCATCACCACGCATGAAAGCAGTGAGCTGAATGTGGCCAACAGTTATTTAGGCATCGAGTACTCAGCCCAGATCGTGTTCATTCAAGTCACCCTCAACGCTGGGCGCAGCATCGAATTGAAAAAAAAGTTTTACCGACGTATCGCCGACGACCTCAGCCAAGCGCTGGGCATGCGCCAGCAGGATGTGTTCATCAGCTTGGTTGAAGTGGCGAAAGAAAACTGGTCCTTTGGCAATGGCGAGATGCAATACGGGCCCACCCCGTGATACTTCGCCATACTTTCTCCCCTGCGAACAACACCCGTTTGGGCCACCTCTGCGGCGCCTTGGACGAACACCTGCGCACCCTCGAACTGGCGCTTGAAGTCAAGATCGGGCACAGCCACGAAAAATTCAAAATCGATGGGCCCAAAGCCAAAGCCGAACGGGCTTTGGAAATACTTCAAGCCATGTACGAGCGCGCTGGCAAAGCGATTCCCAAAGAGCAAGTGCAACTCATGTTGTCGGGCGACGAGCACATGCCGTTGCGCGATGACGGGAGCTTGACGTTGTCGACACGCCGCAACGATGTGCGCGCTCGCACCCCCACACAAGGCATCTACCTGGACAATATCGCGCAACACGACATCACCTTTGGCATTGGCCCAGCGGGCACGGGCAAAACCTATTTGGCGGTGGCCAGCGCGGTCGACGCCTTGGAGCGCAGCGCGGTGCAACGCATCATCCTGACCCGCCCAGCCGTTGAAGCCGGTGAAAAGCTGGGTTTCTTGCCGGGTGACTTGGGACAAAAAGTAGACCCGTATTTGCGGCCACTCTACGACGCTTTGTATGAACTCATGGGCTTTGACAAGGTGCAAAAAGCGTTTGAGCGCAGTGCCTTGGAAATCGCGCCTTTGGCTTTCATGCGTGGACGCACCTTGAACAACGCATTCATCATCTTGGACGAGGCGCAAAACACCACGCCCGAGCAAATGAAGATGTTCCTCACCCGCATCTGTTTGGGTGCCAAAGCGGTGATCACAGGTGATGTGAGCCAAATTGACTTGCCCAAGGGCAGCCCCAGTGGCCTGGTGGATGCAGAGCGGGTGTTACGCCGCGTGCCTGGCATCGCCATGACCCACTTCACCAGCAAAGACGTGGTGCGCCATCCCTTGGTCGCCCGCATCGTCGACGCCTACGACAAGCAACGCAAAACAGGTTGATGCGCGTGGCCTTGCCTCAGCTTCAGTTGTCGCTGCAATTTGCCGACATCCCCTACGCCGCCAGACACCGTGCTGCCCTGCCCAGGCATGGGGTTGCGCGTTGCCTGCGCCACGCCTTGTTTGTTGATGCGGAAATCACGGTGCGTGTGGTCGGCTTGGATGAAGGCAGGACGCTCAACCAGAGCTACCGAAAAAATGACCACGCCACCAACGTCCTGACCTTTGGCTATGCGCAAGCGCCATGGGTGATGGCTGATCTGGTGTTGTGTGCGCCGGTGATTGCACAGGAAGCCAAAGAACAAGGCAAAACCCTGGCGGCGCATTACGCCCATTTGCTGGTGCATGGTTGTTTGCATGCCCAAGGTTGGGACCATGAAAACTCGCTGAAAGAGGCACACGCCATGGAGGCGCGCGAGGTCGAGATCTTGGCTGGTTTGGGCTTGGCCAATCCTTACCGCTGATCTGTCAGACCATCGAGCAAACGCACGCGCACGGTTTTGCCTTTGATGCGCCCCTGGGACAAGCGCTCAACCGCGGTGTCTGCAATGGCGCGGTCAACCGCCACATAAGTGGAGAACTCGTTGACATTGATCTTGCCAATTTGTTCGGCCTTGAAGCCAGCTTCGCCGGTCATGGCTCCGAGCACGTCACCAGCGCGTATTTTTTCTTTGCGCCCACCCACGATTTGTAAGGTGCGCATCGGGGCTTGCAGCTTGTCGCCCGCAGCAGGGCTTAACTCCGACCACTCCGCCCATAGCGATGCTTGGCCTTGCAAGACCTCGATGCGACCCACCGCGCCCATCTCGTCCAAACTGGCCAAAGTCAACGCCAAGCCCTGGGCGTCGGCTCGGCCGGTGCGGCCAATGCGGTGGATGTGCAATTCGGCGTCGGGGGTGACATCCACGTTGATCACCGCGTTCAACTGGCTGATGTCCAAGCCACGCGCGGCCACGTCGGTGGCCACCAAAACCGAGCAACTGCGGTTGGCAAACTGCACCAGCACCTGGTCGCGCTCGCGTTGCTCCAGCTCGCCATACAAGGCCAGCGCATCAAAGCCCTGGGCTTGCAGCACTGCCAGGAGCTGACGGCATTGCTGCTTGGTATTGCAAAACGCGATGGTCGATTCTGGGCGAAAGTGGTTGAGCAGCAAAGACACCGCATGCAAACGCTGGTGTTCAAGCACCTCGAAAAACACCTGGCGGATTTTGTCGGCCGCATGCACGGTTTGCACTTTCACGGTCTGGGGGTCGCGCATGAACTGAGCCGACAGCTTGGCCATGCCCTCGGGGTAAGTGGCCGAGAACAACAGCGTTTGACGCTGCGCAGGGCAGTGCGCTATGAGCTGCTTCATGTCCTCGAAAAAACCCATGTCCAGCATGCGGTCGGCCTCATCGAGCACCAAGGTTTTGACCGAATCCAAGCGCAGCTTGCCCCGCGTCAAATGGTCCAGGATGCGCCCTGGCGTACCCACCACCACATGCGCACCGTGTTGCAGGCTTTGTTCTTGACCGCGCAAGGCCACGCCGCCGCACAAAGTAACGACTTTGATATTGATCGTGGCCCGAGCAAGACGGCGGATTTCGGTGGTCACCTGGTCAGCCAACTCGCGGGTCGGACACATCACCAAGCCTTGCACCGCGTGGAAATTGGCGGTGAGTTTTTCCACCAAGGGCAAACCAAACGCGGCGGTTTTGCCACTGCCGGTGCTGGCTTGGGCAATCAAGTCTTGACCCGCCAGCGCCAAGGGCAGGCTTGCTGCTTGGATCGCGGTCATCTCGGTGTAGCCGAGTTGATCGAGGTTGTGGAGTGTGTCGGGAGAAAGAGAAAGTGCTTTGAAGGATGCAGACATGGCTGGATTATCAGCCCATGCCTTTGTGGCGTGAGCCGTGGCTTTATTTCAAATCGCGGACATCGTCGACATGCGCTTCCACATCGTTGGGCAAGAGTTGGATAGAAGCACGCAAACCGGGTACTGTACCCATCAAGGCCTGCTCAACGCTGTTGCGCAGTGCGGCCGCGCGGCCCAAGGACCAGCTCGAGGGCATGTGCATATGCATGTCGACGAAGCGTCGCTGACCTGCTCGGCGGGTCACCACATGGTCAAAACGGATGATGTCAACCTCGCCTCGTTTGTGTTCAAAGCCGTCGAGCACTTGGTGAATTTGCGCCAGCACGTCAGGCTCTACCGCCTCGTCCATCAAACCTTGCGATGAACGCCAGATCAGTCGTACGCCTTCTTTGAATATGTTCAAAGCCACGGCAATCGCGACCACCGCGTCCAGCCACAGCCAACCTGTGAAATACACCATGGTCAGGCCAATGACCACACCAGCGGAGGTCCAGACATCGGTGACCAAATGCCGAGCATCGGCTTCCAAGGCAATGGATCGGTGCACCTTGGCAGCACCAAACATCACCCAGGCGAGCAAGCCATTCAAGACCGAGCTGGCCACCGACAAGGCCAAGCCCCAACCGAAGGACCCGACAGGTTGCGGGTCGAATATGCGGTGAACCGATGTCCACAGAATGGCGGCCGCAGCCCCAATGATCAACACTCCTTCAAAGCCTGAGGAGAAATACTCTGCTTTGTGGTGTCCATAGGGATGCGCTTCGTCTGCAGGCTGTTCTGCCACGGTCACCATCATCAATGCAAAGATGGCGCTGGCCAGATTGACAAACGACTCCATCGCGTCGGACAACAAGCCCACCGAATCGGTGATGTACCAGGCCCAGGTTTTCAACACGATCGTGATGATGGCCACCACCATGGAAGCCCAGAGCAGGGTTTTGGGTGAAATCTTGGTCAGGAGGGTCATGCAGCCATGATCGCTGATGCGGATGACACCGTTCGATGGCTCACGTCAGATGAACACGCGCAAATTTGCGCTTGCCCACTTGCACCACATGCGTTCCTGCAGCCAACTTCAAGGCCTTGTCACTGACCACACTGCCATCGATGCGCACACCGCCGCCGTCGATCAGGCGGCTGGCTTCACTGCTCGAAGGCGCCAGACCTGCGCTTTTGAGCAGCGCTGCGATGCCCATGGGTGCGCCACTGAGGTGGACATCGGGAATCTCGTCCGGAATACCGCCTTTGCTGCGGTTGACAAAATCTTGCTCGGCGGCATCGGCCAAGGCAGCACTGTGAAAGCGGGTGGTGATTTCTTTGGCCAACATGACTTTGGCATCGCGCGGGTTGCGCCCACCCTCAACCTCCGCCTGCAATCCAGCGATGGCCTCCAAGCTTTGGAAGCTGAGCAAGGTGAACCAGCGCCACATCAAGGTGTCGCTGATCGACAAAACCTTGGCAAACATGGTGTTAGGCTCCTCGGTGATGCCAATGTAGTTGTGCTTGCTTTTGGACATTTTGTCAACGCCGTCCAAGCCCTCAAGCAAGGGCATGGTCAAAATGCATTGCGGCTCTTGGCCGAACTCTTGCTGCAAGTGACGACCCATCAGCAGGTTGAATTTTTGGTCGGTGCCACCCAACTCCAAGTCGCTTTTCAAGGCGACGCTGTCATAGCCTTGCATCAGCGGGTATAGAAATTCATGCACGCTGATCGATTGGCCACTGTGGAACCGTTTGTGAAAGTCGTCGCGCTCCATCATGCGCGCCACGTTGTACTTGGCCGCCAACTCGATCATGCCGCGTGCGCCCAAAGGATCGCTCCATTCGCTGTTGTAGCGGATTTCTGTGCGTGCCGGGTCTAACACCAGGCTGGCCTGTTTGTAATAAGTCTCGGCGTTGGCCTTGATCTGCTCAGGCGTCAAGGGTGGGCGGGTGCTGTTGCGCCCGGACGGGTCGCCGATCATGCTGGTGAAGTCGCCGATCAAAAAAATGACTTGGTGCCCCAGGTCTTGGAGTTGACGCATTTTGTTGAGCACCACGGTGTGCCCAATGTGGATGTCTGGCGCGGTGGGGTCCAGGCCCAACTTGATCCGCAACGGCTTACCTGTGGTCTCGGAATCTTGTAATTTTTTGATCCATTCAGCCTGTGGCAACAATTCCTCACAACCACGCTGTGAAACAGTCAATGCGTGTTGAACCTGCTCAGACAATGAGGAATGTGTTTCAGGTACTTGATTCATATGTCTTTTCAGATGGTGACTGCAGGGGATTTGGCCTGTATACTGCACCCCCAGTGTTCAAGGAACGCTTAATGGCTATACCCACCGCTGCAGACACATTCTAAAGCGCAGTCATTCCAAGACTGTACTGACACACCACCCAGGCCCGCCACCATGCCCTTGCCAACCTTACCGCCCACCGAAACCGTCGCACCCAGCGCCAAGCCATGGGTGTGGCGCTTGGGCGGGTTGATGCTGTTGGCTGCGGGTGGTGCATTTGCTGTTGCCGGGTTCACCACCGCGAATCAGCAGATGCCGGTCAGGCAACTGGTGCAAGCCGTCTCCACCCTGGGTACCGCTTTTCAACTTCAAAGCTTGGACAGCGCGGACATGCGCTTGTTCCGCTCTGGCATATCCCGTTCGAGCGATACCGCCGAATCCCTGTTGCGGCGTTTGGGCATCCATGACAAGCAAGCGGCTGATTTTTTGCGAAGCCATCGCCTGGTTCATGACAACCTGGCCGGGCGTTCGGGTCGGTTTTTGAGTGCCGAAGCCGACAGCGACAACCGGTTGCTCAAGTTAACCGTCCGGTGGGCTCCTGAGAGCGGCAGCACTTTTCAACGTTTGGTGATTGAGCGAGGGGCCGATGGATTGACTGCGGTCCTCCAAACAGGCGATTTGACATCCTCTGTCAGGCTCGCATCCGCCCCGATCCAAACCTCGCTGTTTGCCGCCACCGATGATGCCGGCATACCCGACAGCATCGCCATGCAAGTGGCTGATATTTTTGCGGGCGACATTGATTTCCATCGCTCCTTGCGCAAAGGCGACCGGTTCACGGTGAGCTACGAATCCCTCGAAGCAGATGGTGAACCCCTCAAACCCGGCAAAGTGTTGTCAGCGGAGTTTGTCAACAAAGGCAAAACCTACCAAGCGCTCTGGTTCCAGGAGTCTGCAAACCATCCTGGCGGCTACTACAGCTTGGACGGTCAAAGCTTGCGGCGGGTTTATCTGGCCTCACCGTTGGCTTTTTCACGGGTCACCAGCGGCTTCAAAATGCGTTTTCACCCGATCTTGCAGACTTGGCGTGCACACCTCGGGGTGGATTACGCTGCCCCCCAAGGCACACCGGTGCGCAATGTGGGCATAGGTGTGGTTGAAAGCGCTGGCGTCATGGGTGGCTATGGAAATGCCGTGGTCGTCAAACACCGCAACGGTCACAGCACGGTGTATGCACACCTGAGCAAAATTTTGGTCAAGCGCGGTCAATCCCTTGCACAAGGACAGTCGATTGGTTTGGTAGGCGCAACCGGTTGGGCCACGGGTCCGCATTTGCACTTTGAATTCCGAGTCAACGGCAAGCACCAAGACCCCTTGCTGCTGGCCAAGCAAAGTGAAACCGTCGCCGTGTCTGCCGATGCGCGCGAGCGTTTCAACCTGCTGGCCAAGGAAGCGGCCAACCAACTCTCCTCATCAGCTGTCGCCTTTGCCGACACAGGCCCCTGATACAGCCCATGTCCTCGCTGTACATCGGCGTGATGTCTGGCACCTCATTGGATGGTGTAGATGCCGTGGCGGTGGATTTTTCCAACCGCATTCGGTCCTTGGGCCATGTGGGCATGCCCATGCCTCAAGCCTTGAAGCAGGTTTTTTTGCAACTCAATCAGGCGGGTCACGATGAGTTGCATCTGGCTGCCTTGGCTGCCAATGACTTGGTTGCTGTCTATGCGGCGGCTGTTCATGCCTTGCTTGATCGGCTTGAATTACCTGTCTCAGCCATCGCAGCCATTGGCGCGCACGGCCAAACGGTTCGCCACCAACCTCGCTGGCAAGCAGGTGTGGGCTACACCTGGCAGCTCAACAACCCTGCCCTGCTGGCCGAGCGCACCGGCATCCCTGTGGTTGCCGACTTTCGGTCACGCGACATCGCCGCTGGTGGCCAAGGCGCGCCCTTGGTACCCGCCTTTCACCAACACGTGTTTTCCCAAGCCGGTCAAACCATCGCGGTGCTCAACATTGGCGGCATGGCCAATCTCAGCATCTTGCAAGACGATTTGGTGCTGGGTTTTGACTGCGGGCCCGGCAATGTCCTGCTTGACGCTTGGTGCCAAAGTCATACGGGTCAGGCTTTTGACCAGTCAGGCCAATGGGCTGCGGGCGGTCAGGCCGCACCAGCCCTGCTGACCCAGATGTTGGGTGAACCATTTTTCAGCATGCCTCCCCCAAAAAGCACCGGGCGTGATTTGTTCCACATGGCTTGGTTAGACAAGCATGTCCGGGTGGTGCCTGGCCTCAGCGCTGTCGATGTTCAAGCCACCTTGGCGGCCTTGACAGCGCAAACCTGTGCCGATCAAGTCAGACGCCAAGCACCCCATGCTCGCCAACTGCTGGTCTGTGGAGGCGGCGCTTTCAACCTGCATCTGATGCATTTGCTGGCACTGGCCTTACCGGAGATGGTTGTGACTTCGACGGACAGCCAAGGCTTGCCACCGATGCAGGTGGAGGCAGCGGCATTTGCTTGGTTGGCCCGCCAAACCCTGCTGCATCTCCCTGGAAACCTACCCATGGTCACAGGCGCCCAAGGGCCTCGTGTGTTGGGCGCTGTTTACCCGGCCTGAAACCGCTGCTGCCAAAAAAAAGCCGGGGTGAACCCGGCTTGAATCTGTGGGGATGTCGGCCTCAGGCGGAAAAAGACGAGCCGCAGCCGCAAGTGGAGGTGGCATTGGGATTTTTGATCACAAACTGTGCGCCTTGCAGGTCTTCTTTGTAATCGATCTCGGCACCCAATAAATACTGGTAGCTCATCGCGTCGACCAGCAAAGACACCCCATTTTTGGTCATGGTGGTGTCGTCTTCGTTGGTGATTTCGTCGAAGGTGAAGCCATACTGGAAGCCAGAGCATCCGCCACCTTGCACGAACACGCGCAATTTCAGGTCGGGGTTGCCCTCTTCTGCGATCAGGTCAGCTACCTTGGCGGCCGCGCTGTCGGTGAACACGATCGGGTCAGGCATGGCGGTGGGCAGGGATTCGGCTAATGCACTCATGGCGCGCTCCAAAACAAACAGTTTGTCAGATAGGGTGAATAGTAACGTATTTCAGTCAACAATAACCGCCGCAAGGTTATTGACAGGCATGAAAAAAGCCGCCAGGGCCATTGGCCACCAGCGGCTTTGAGAACCCCGAGGGGCTCGACAAGGTCAGCGTTTGCTGAACTGCTTGCGGCGGCGGGCGCCGTGCAAACCGACCTTTTTACGCTCAACTTCCCGCGCATCGCGGGTGACAAAGCCGGCTGCAGACAGCGCGGGTTTGAGGTTTGAGTCGTAATCGATCAAAGCACGGGTAATGCCGTGGCGGGCAGCGCCGGCTTGGCCAGATTCACCACCGCCTTGGACGTTGATCTGGATGTCAAACGACTCGCCGTGCTGGGTCAGCATCAACGGTTGTTTGGCGATCATGATCGAGGTTTGACGGCCAAAGTATTCGGCGATGTCTTTGCCATTGACCGTGATCTTGCCAGAGCCTTTTTTCAGAAACACGCGGGCGACGCTGGATTTGCGACGGCCGGTGCCATTGTTCCATTCACCGATCATTTCATGGCTCCTGAGATGTCCAGCGTTTTAGGCTGTTGGGCGGTATGGGGATGCTCGGCACCGCCGTATACCTTGAGCTTTTTGATCATGGCAAAGCCCAATGGTCCTTTGGGCAACATGCCTTTGACCGCTTTTTCCAAGGCACGGCCGGGGTGCTTGGCTTGCATGTCGCGGAAGTTGATGCTGGAGATACCACCAGGGTAGCCAGAATGGCGGTGGTACATCTTGTCCAGGGCTTTATTGCCGGTGACACGGATCTTGGATGCGTTGATGACGACGATGTAGTCGCCGGTATCGACGTGAGGCGTATAAATGGCTTTGTGCTTGCCGCGTAAACGGAGGGCTGCTTCGCTGGCAATCCGTCCGAGCACCTTGTCGGTGGCGTCAATCACAAACCACTCATGCGTCACGTCAGCGGGTTTTGCGCTGAAAGTGGACATGTGTTTTCCTAGAGTGGGTTGTGAGGTCCTTTTCCACGGTCGGTGTTCCTCTGCTGGGAACCTCTTAGGTGGGGGTGAAAACTCCGCCGCGGGACCTGGGTGCGCTGCGAAGCCTATGATTCTATGGCATTTCTCAACTCACCGGATTGACGCTGGACAGACGGTTACCATGGGACATGTTCAGTTACAGACACGCCTTTCACGCTGGTAACCATGCCGATGTCCTCAAACACACTGTTTTGATTGCTGTTTTGCAGCATTTGGCACTCAAAGAGGTGGGGTTCACCGCGATTGACACCCATTCCGGCCCCGGCCTGTACCGCTTGGATAGCGCAGATGCCCGCCAAAGTGGCGAGGCACAAGAAGGTTTGTTGGCGTTAATGCGCAACAAATCCAAGCTGTCGGGCCCCATGGCACCGGCTTTGCTGGCCTACCGCGCGGTGCTCGACCATTTCAACCCCAAGGGCGGCTTGCTCAATTACCCCGGTTCTCCGTTCATCGCCCAACACCTGTTGCGCGTGCAAGACAAGCTCAAGCTGTTCGAGATGCATCCCACCGACATCCGCGCCTTGCAAGCCAATGTGGATGCGCTGCGGCTCGGCCGACAAGTGGCCGTCACCCAAGAAGACGGCTTCATTGGTTTGCCGAAATACCTGCCGCCGCCGACCCGCCGTGGCGTCGTGTTCATCGACCCGAGTTATGAAATCAAGCTGGATTACGAAAGGGTGGCGGTGGCGATTTCCATGGGCTTACAGCGATTTGCCACCGGCACCTTCGTGGTTTGGTACCCGATCATTCCACGCCCACAGGCGCACAGCCTGCCCAAGCACCTGACCTCCTTGGCCCGGCAAGCCGACAAGCCCTGGCTGCATGCGACCCTGCGCATCAAATCAGGTGCTCGAAACGAGGCAGTCACCGGCGAGCCTTTGAAACGGTTGGGCCTGGTGGAAAGCGGCGTGGTGGTGATCAACCCGCCGTTCACCTTGCATGAGCAACTCAAACAGGCCCTGCCTCAGATGGTGCATCTCATGGGGCAAGACACGGTGGCGGGCTTTGAGCTGACCCAAGGCTAGGTGTTGAGATCCAGGCCGTTGCACAAGGCCGTGACTGCCGCAGACTGGTTCATGGTGTAGAAGTGCAAACCCGGCGCACCACCGTTTTTGAGCTGTTCACACAGGTCGGTCACCACGTCCAAACCAAAAGCTTTGATGGACGCGGTGTCGTCTCCAAACGACTGTAAACGCAAGCGGATCCATCGCGGAATCTCAGCGCCACACGCATCGGAGAAACGCATCAACTGGGTGGAGCTGTTGATCGGCATGATGCCCGGCACCACCGGAATGTCAGCGCCATGTTTGTACGCCTCGTCGACAAAGCGAAAGTAAGCATCGCTGTTGAAAAAATACTGGGTGATGGCTGAACTTGCCCCCGCTTTGACCTTGGCCACATAGGCTTGCACATCCGCCTCTGGCGACTTGGCCTGTGGATGCATCTCGGGGTAACAACCCACCTCGATCTGGAAATGGTCACCGGTTTCTTGCCGGATGAATGCCACCAACTCGCTGGCAAAACGGAATTCACCAAATGTGCCATGCCCACTGGGCAAATCGCCCCGCAATGCCACCATGCGTCGAATGCCAGCGGCTTTGAATTCGTGCAGTTGCGCACGCACGCTGTCACGCGTTGCGCCAATGCAAGAAAGATGGGGCGCAGCGTCGTAACCGTCTTTCAAAATCGCTTGCACCTGTTGCAAGGTGCCGTCTCGGGTGGTGCCGCCAGCGCCGTAGGTCACGCTGAAAAATTGCGGTTTCAAGGCATACAAGTCTTGTCTCACCTGCTGGAGCTTGGTTTGGCCTTCGGGGGTTTTGGGTGGGAAAAATTCGAAACTGATGGGGAAAATTGAGGCGCTCATGCGGCCCTCCTGGCATGAATGAAAAATTCTTGGTTACCGTCGCCGCCATGGATGGGGCTGGCAAACCAATCCACTACTTTTAAACCGGCGGCTTGACACGCTTGCCGGACCCGCTTTTCGACCTGTTGGTACAGGGCTGGATTTTTCACAATCCCACCCTTGCCCAAATCGTCCGCTTGCAACTCAAACTGCGGCTTGATCAAAAACACGGCTGAGCCTGATGGCTTGAGCAACGGTGGCATGACTGGCAAAACCAGAGTGATGGAGATGAAACTCAGGTCTGCCACCAACAGGTCAAAGCCCAGCGCAGCTGTTGGCCCGAGATCGCTGGCTTGGAGAAGGCGTGCATTGTGTTTTTCCAAGCAGTGCACACGCGAATCACCCTGCAGGCGAGGATGCAATTGGCCGTGCCCGACATCCACCCCCCACACCTGAGCCGCACCATATTGCAACAAACAATCGGTGAAGCCGCCGGTGGATTGGCCCAAGTCCAAACACTTCCAGCCCTCGACCTGCAAGCCTGTGTGACGCAATGCCCCTTCGAGTTTCAAGCCACCACGCGAAACAAACCTGGTTTCAGCGTCATCGATCAATTGCAATTCGCACAGCATCGGCAGCACAGCACCGTTTTTATCGACCCGCTGCCAGTCCTGCGCCTTCGAGCGCCACAACACGCCCGCAGCGATCAAACGCTGCGCCTGCGAGCGCGTGGCAGCCAGGCCGCGCTCGACCAGCAACTGGTCGGCGCGCATGGGTTCAATAGCGGTAGGTGTCGGCTTTGTAAGGGCCGTTTTTGTTCACGCCAATGTAAGCGGCTTGCTCTTCGGTGAGTTCGGTCAGCATGGCGCCGACTTTATGCAGGTGCAAGCGAGCCACTTTCTCGTCCAGGTGTTTTGGCAACACATAGACGTTGCCAGACTCGTATTCGTCGGGGCGTGTGAACAGTTCAATTTGCGCAATGGTTTGGTTGGCAAACGAGCTGCTCATGACGAAGCTGGGGTGGCCAGTGGCGCAACCCAAGTTCACCAACCGGCCTTTGGCCAGCAGGGTGATTTTTTTGCCATCCGGGAAAATCACATGGTCAACCTGGGGCTTGATCTCGTCCCACTTGCATTTCTCCAGCGAAACAACATCGATCTCGTTGTCGAAGTGACCGATGTTGCAGACGATGGCTTCGTCTTTCATGGCGGCCATGTGCTCGTAGCGGATCACGTTTTTGTTGCCAGTGGCGGACACAAAGATGTCGGCCTTGTCAGCCGCGTATTCCATGGTCACGACCTTGTAGCCTTCCATGGCGGCTTGCAAGGCATTGATCGGGTCGATCTCGGTCACCCACACTTGGGCGCTCAGGGCACGCAGGGCTTGGGCAGAGCCTTTGCCCACGTCGCCGTAACCAGCGACCAAGGCGACTTTGCCGGCGATCATCACATCGGTGGCGCGCTTGATCGAGTCGACCAAAGATTCGCGGCAGCCGTACAGGTTGTCAAACTTGCTCTTGGTCACCGAGTCGTTGACGTTGATGGCGCGGAAAGCGAGTTCGCCGCGTGCAGCCATCTCATTCAAGCGCAGCACGCCGGTCGTGGTTTCTTCGGTCACGCCAATGATGTTTTTCAGGCGGCGGCTGTACCAGGTGGGGTCGAGCTTGAGTTTGACCTTGATAGAGTTGAACAGGCAAACCTCTTCTTCGCTGCCAGGCTTGGCCAGCACTTTGAGGTCTTTTTCGGCCTTGGCACCCAGGTGCATCAGGAGCGTGGCGTCGCCGCCGTCGTCCAAAATCATGTTGGGGCCTTCAGCGGCGGTGCCCTTGCGGCC